>NZ_JBEOVY010000542.1:0-3389 GCF_040295745.1 Saccharopolyspora sp. NPDC002686 | reverse complement strand
TCCGATCTGGCCGACCGGTCCCACTTCTCTTCGACAGGGTTGGCTCCGACCGAGATTACCATGTCGAAGGCCGCGTCGGATTCGGCGAAGCGGCCAGCTTCAAGCTATGACCGCGCCTTGCGGTCCTGGGCCGGGATGTAGCCGACCATCAGTGGGTCATCGTGCTGCACCGCTTCCTCGCAAAGGAGCGCACCGTCCTGGATTCGCGTGCCGGTGCCGTCGTGCCGGATTACACGTTACCGGCTGCGCCCGTGCCCGTACTTCTCGTAGTGGACGACCTGCTCCAGCGGGAGCCGCTGCCGCCACCCGTGTCGCTCCAGATCGGGCACGTCGGCGAGGGAACGCACCGGACCCACGCACAACCACGCGACCGGGCGCACACCGGTCGGAATACCCAGCAACCTGCGCAGGAACTCCTCGCGGTAGAAGCTGACCCAGCCGACGCCCAGGCCCTCGGCGGTGGCGGCCAGCCACAGGTTCTGGATGGCCAGGCACACCGAGTACAGGCCGGCGTCGGCGATCGCGTGGCGGCCGAGCACCTGGGGCGCGCCGCGATCGGGGTCGTAGGTGACCGCGATGCCCAGCGAGGACTCCGCGATGCCCTCGACCTTGATCTTGGAGAACGTTCCGGCGCGCTCCTCGTCGAGCTGCGAGGCGAACACGCTGCGCTCGGCGAGCACGTGCTCGCGGAAGGCGCGGCGGGTGGACTGGTCGCGGACCAGCACGAAGTCCCAGGGCTGGGACAGCCCGACGCTGGGTGCGCTGTGCGCGGCGGTGAGCACGCGGCGCAGGACCGGCTCGGGGATCTCGGCGCCGGTGAACTCGCGGCGCACGTCGCGGCGGCGGTTGATGACCTCGTAGAGGTCGGCGGCGGGGACGGTGTCGGTCAACTGGGGGCTTCCGGTGATCGTCATCGCGATCATGGTGCACGGCGGGTCGCCGCGAGCGGACGGGGGTGGCGGCATCGGGCCGAACCGCCACCCCCGGTCGGACTACTTGCGGCCGCTCGGATAGGGGAGCAGCGCCATCTCGCGGGCGTTCTTGATCGCCTTGGCGACCTCCCGCTGCTCCTGCACGGTCAAGCCGGTGACCCGGCGGGAGCGGATCTTGCCCCGGTCGGACACGAACTTGCGCAGCAGCGCGGTGTCCTTCCAGTCGACCTCGACGACCCCTTCGCGCTGGAGCAGGTTGGGCTTGCGGCGGACATTGCGGCGGTCTGGTTGGGGCACGGCTCACCAGCTCGACTTCGTCACGCCGGGCAGTTCACCGGAGTGCGCGAGCTCGCGCAGCCGCACCCGGGACACCCCGAACTTGCGGAAGTAGCCGCGGGGCCGCCCGTCGACGGCGTCCCGGTTCCGCACCCGGACCGGACTCGCGTTCCGCGGCTGCCGCTGCAGCTCCTGCTGGGCCGCGCTGCGCTCCTCGGGGCTGCTGCCCGGCGCGGCGATGATCTTCTTCAGCTCGGCCCGCCGCTCGGCGAACCGCGCCACGACCGCCCGCCGCTGCTCGTTGCGGGCGATCTTCGACTTCTTGGCCACTGGCCCTCCCTCTCGTGCTCTGCCTGGTAGGTGGTCGTGAGTACTTCGGGGCGCTATGGCACCCCAAAGTGCTCACGAGCCCGCTACCGCTCTTCGCGGAACTCCACGTGCTTGCGCGCGACCGGGTCGAACTTGCGCAGGACCATCCGGTCCGGGTCGTTGCGGCGGTTCTTGGTCGTCACGTAGGTGAAACCGGTGCCCGCGGTGGACCGCAGCTTGATCACCGGGCGGGTGTCGGTGCTCTTGGCCATCAGAATCGTTCTCCTCGGGCGCGCATCTCGGCGACGACCGCTTCGATGCCGCGCTTCTCGATCGTCTTCATCCCCTTGGTCGACACCCGCAGCCGGATCCAGCGGCCCTCGGTGGGCAGCCAGTAGCGCTTGCGCTGGACGTTGGGCAGCCAGCGCCGGCGGGTGCGGTGGTGGGAGTGGGAGACCTGGTTGCCGTAACCGGGGCGCATCCCGGTCACCTGGCAGCGGACGGACATGACCTTCCTCTCGATAATGACATCCATTTTCATTATGGCTCGGACGAGGGTACCGTGTGGTCGACGTAGATGAAAACCGTTGTCGATTGAGGTGGGGATGGAAACCCAGTCCGACCGCCGGACACCGCTGATCGCGGTCGCCGGGATCCGCGCGGACCAGGTCGCGTCGACCGCCGAGGCGGTGCGCCGCGACGAGCCGGCCGGCACCGCGCTCGTGCACCACGACCTGCGCGAAGTCGCCCAAGGCGTGGTCCGGCGCCTGATCCGCCACGGAGGTTCCGAGCAGGTCGAGGTGCTGGAGCTGGCGCACGGCTGCGTGTCCTGCACCTTGCGGGAAGACCTGCTGCCGCTGCTGCGCAGGCTCACCGCCGCACCGGACGTGAGCAGGATCGTCGTGCAGCTCGACTCGGCCCTCGAACCGGACATGATCTGCTGGGCGCTCCAGCACGTCGAGGTGGACGGTCGCCCGCTGATCACCGACGTCCGCGTCGAAGCCGTGATCACCGCGGTCGACGCGGCGACCTGGCTGGCCGATGCGACCGGCGAGGACGAGCTGGTCGAGCGCGGTATCGGCGGCAGTCCCGACGACGAGCGGACGGTGGCCCAGGTCGCGGTCGGCCAGGTCGAGTTCGCCGACGCCGTCGTGATGCTCGGCGAAGCCGACGACCGCTGGACCCAGGTGCGCACCGAAGCCGTGATCGCCCGGCTCACCCCGACGGCTCCGGTCACGCAAATTCAATGGAAATCGGGCGTCCGATTTCCATTGAATTTGCGCGAGGCCCTGGACGTCACCGCGCTGCTGGGGCGGATCCCGGCTGGCGCGCGGCGAGGTGAGATCGACGGGCCGCACGGGCAGTTGCTGCGCGGCCAACCGTCGCTGGAGACCGATGCCGGGGTGTCGACGGTGCTGTTCGAGGAGCGCAGGCCGTTCCACCCGGAGCGCCTGCACGAGGCGATCGACGTGCTGCTCGACGGTGTCGTGCGCACCCGCGGCCGGGTCTGGGTGGCCAGCCAGCCGGACGTGGCGCTGTGGATCGAGTCCGCCGGCGGCGGGCTCGGCATCGCGCACGGCGGTCCGTGGCTGGCCTCGCTGGAATCCGCGCAGTGGGCCGAGGTTTCCGCCGAACGTCAGGTCAGGGCCTCGCTGAGCTGGGACGACTACTACGGCGACCGGATGCAGGAGCTGGTCGTGATCGCCCACGAGGCCAACCCGCAGGACATCGCCCACGCCCTCCGCCACGCCCTGCTGACCGATGACGAGCTGGCCGCGGGCGAGCAGGCCTGGGCGGACTACGCCGACCCGTTCGGCGAGTGGCACACCGACCCGTGCGGCGACGACCCGGCGGAGCGCTCCGCCGACGCCG
>NZ_JBEOVY010000541.1:0-3401 GCF_040295745.1 Saccharopolyspora sp. NPDC002686 | reverse complement strand
AGCCGCCGTGTATTGGCATACATAAGGCTGGGCACCCGCAGTCCAGGCGGGCGCTGAGGTTCCGCCACCCGCACCGCCACGCAAAACGAGTGCTTCAGACAAGTTCTGCTCAGAAGCGCGGGTGGTTGCCTCGGAGGATCACTCGGTCTTCTTCGGCCGCGTCTTCGACCGCGGGTTGCTTGGCGATCTCGCCGAGGACCCATGCCGGGACGTGGCGGGCCGTGAGCACCGCGAGGGCGCGGTCCACGTCTTCGGCGGTCACCACGGCGACCATGCCGATGCCCATGTTGAAGGTGCGCTCCATCTCCTCGGCCTCGACGCGGCCGCGCTGGGCGATCATGCGGAATACCGGCGCCGGCGTCCAGCTGCCCCGGTCCAGCACCGCGGTCAGACCGGACGGGATCACCCGCGCCAGGTTCTCCGCCAGACCGCCGCCGGTGATGTGCGCGAAGGTCCGGACGCCCGCCTCGGCGGCCAGCGCCAGGCAGTCCTTGGCGTAGATCCGGGTCGGCTCCAGCATCTCCTCGCCGAGGGTGCGGCCGAACTCCTCGACGTGGCCCTCCAGCGGCATCCGGGCGAGGTCCAGCAGCACGTGCCGGGCCAGCGAGTAGCCGTTGGAGTGCAGGCCGGAGGAGCCCATCGCGATCACCACGTCGCCGGGGCGCACCTTGTCGCCGCCGAGCATCGCGTCCGCCTCGACCACGCCGACGCCGGTCGCGGAGATGTCGTACTCGCCGGGCGCCATCATGCCGGGGTGCTCGGCGGTCTCACCGCCCAGCAGCGCGCAGCCGGCCTGCACGCAGCCCTCCGAGATGCCCTTGACCAGCTCGGCGATCCGGTCCGGCACGACCTTGCCGACCGCGATGTAGTCCTGCAGGAACAGCGGTTCCGCACCGCACACCACCAGGTCGTCGACGACCATCGCGACCAGGTCGATGCCGACGGTGTCGTGCTTGTCCACCGCCTGCGCGACGGCGAGCTTGGTGCCCACGCCGTCGGTGGAGGAGGCCAGCACCGGTTCCTTCCAGCGGTCGAGCTTGAGCTGGAACAGACCGGCGAAGCCGCCGAGCGAACCGAGCACCTCGGGCCGGGTGGCGCGCTTGGCCCACGGGCGCATCTTCTCGACCGCCTCGTCACCGGCCTCGATGCTCACCCCCGCAGCGGCGTAGGTGGCTTTCGGGCTCTCGGGCTGGGCAGACCCTGCGAGCAGGTCTTCGGACACGACTGGCTCCACATTCTGGTGCGGTTTTCGATTCGCCGGACGCGCAGACCACGCTACGCGCCGCGGCGGATCAGGGTTGGCTTTGCGCGCGGCTCAGGGCCGCTGCAGCGCTTCTTCGGCGCCGTAACCGGTCGGCAGCACCGGCTCGGCCGGCCCCGCCACGCCCCGTTCGGGCTTGCCCTCCAGCACGTACTTCCCGAGCTTGGCGTCGTCCGGCAGCGGGATCGGGTACTCGCCGTCGAAGCAGGCCGCGCACAACCGGGTGCGGGGCTGCTCGGTGGCCGCGACCAGGCTGTCCAGCGAGACGTAGCCGAGGCTGTCCGCGCCGATGGAACGGCGCACCCCGTCGGTGTCCAGGCCGTTGGCGATCAGCTCGGCGCGGGAGGCGAAGTCGATGCCGTAGAAGCACGGCCACTTCACCGGCGGCGAGGCGATCCGCACGTGCACCTCGATGGCACCTGCTTCGCGCAGCATCCGGACCAGGGCGCGCTGGGTGTTGCCGCGCACCACCGAGTCGTCCACGACGACCAGGCGCTTGCCGCGGATGACCTCGCGCAGCGGGTTGAGCTTGAGCCGGATGCCGAGCTGGCGGATGGTCTGCGACGGCTGGATGAAGGTCCGGCCGACGTAGGAGTTCTTGACCAGGCCCTGGCCGTAGGGGATGCCGGAGGCCTGGGCGTAGCCGATCGCGGCGGGCGTGCCCGATTCCGGGACCGGGATCACCATGTCGGCGTCCACCGGGTACTCCTTGGCCAGCCGGCGCCCGATCTCCACGCGGGTGCCGTTGACCGAACGACCGGAGATGGTGGTGTCCGGGCGGGCCAGGTAGACGTACTCGAAGATGCAGCCCTTGGGCTTGGGGTTGGCGAAGTGCTGCGAGCGCAGGCCGTCGCCGTCGATCGCCAGCAGCTCGCCGGGCTCGACCTCGCGGACGAACGACGCGCCGACGATGTCCAGGGCGGCCGTCTCGCTGGCCACCACCCAGCCGCGTTCCAGGCGACCGAGCACCAGCGGGCGCACGCCGTGCGGGTCGCGCACCGCGTAGAGGGTCTCCTCGTCGCAGAAGACCATCGAGAACGCGCCGCTGAGCGTCGGGAACAGCTCCATCGCCGCCTGCTCGATGCCCAGGTCCGCGGCCTTCGCCGCGAGCAGCCCGCAGACCAGGTCGGAGTCGGTGGTGGCGCCGTCGCAGCTGTTGGCCGGTGTCGAGCTGTTGCCCGTCACCGTGTCCACGCCCGCGGCGACCACGCGGTCGCGCAGCTCACCGGTGTTGACCAGGTTGCCGTTGTGGCCGAGCGCCAGGCTGGTGCCCGCGGCCGTGGTGCGGAAGGTCGGCTGGGCGTTCTCCCAGGTACCACCGCCGGTCGTGGAGTACCGGGCGTGGCCGACCGCGACGTGGCCGCGCAGCGACGCCAGGGTCTGCTCGGTGAACACCTGGCTGACCAGCCCGGTGTCCTTGTAGACGAGCACCTGCGAGCCGTCGCCGACGGCGATGCCGGCGGCTTCCTGCCCGCGGTGCTGGAGGGCGTAGAGCCCGTAGAAGCTGAGCTTGGCGACCTCTTCGCCGGGAGCCCACACGCCGAAGACGCCGCATTCCTCGCGGGGGACGTCTCGTTCGAGGGGATCTGCGGCGGGGTTGGCGAGGTCCGCGTGCGTGCTTGCGTTAGCCGGTTCGGGCCGGTCGGTGACCACCGAGCACTCCCTGGAGGACGAAGCCGGAGTTACACCTCAGTGTAAACAGGGAGAAACCCGCTCATCGCCCGCGGCGTGGTAGCTGTCTCACCGGCGAGTTCGAAAAGTTCACGGTGCGTCGCGCCGGGGTGACGCGATGTCGACCGGTCAGCCGTCGACGCGGACCAGCGGGAGCCACTGGGAGACGTCGGCGCGGGTGCCGGACGCGGTGAGGGCGCCGCGGTCGACCGCTTCGGACCAGGTGAGGCGTCCGGTGGCGAGCAGGAGCCAGGTGCGGGCGTCGGTCTCGACGACGTTGGGCGGGGTGCCGCGGGTGTGCCGGGGTCCGGCGATGCACTGCACCGCGGCGAACGGCGGTACCCGGACCTCGACGCTGTTGCCCGGCGCGACCTGCTCCAACGTCCGCGTGATGCACAACGGTCGCCTGGTGACCACCGGCAGCGTGGCCGACATCGTCTCGGTCGACGGCGAGGCGACCTTCCGGGTC
>NZ_JBEOVY010000540.1:0-3402 GCF_040295745.1 Saccharopolyspora sp. NPDC002686 | reverse complement strand
CTCTGCTCTTTGGGTCGTTATCGCAGCCCATATTACCCAGGGGACCTCACCCGCGCAGCGGGCGCTTCAAGCTGGGGGGGCCGCAGTTTCAATTGAAACTGCGGCCCCCGAGCAGCGCCCAGGAACGGGTCAGGGCTTGGTGAAGGTCGCTGCGAGTTCGACGAGGCTTCGGGCTGCGAAGCCGGTGCCGCCCGGTACCACCTCGTTGTAGTCCTTGTCGGAGCGTGCCGGGCCCGCGATGTCCAGGTGGGCCCACGGCAGGCCGCCGGTGAACTCGCGCAGGAACAGGGCCGCGGTGATGCCGCCCGGTCCGGTCGGGGTCTGCTTGACGTCCGCCAGCTCGCCCTTCACGGCCTCCGCGTGGTCCTCGAGCAGCGGCATCCGCCACCACGCCTCGCCGACGCTCTCGCCGGCCGCGCGGACCTTCTCGGCCAGCCCTTCATCGGAGGCGAACAGGCCGCCGGTGCGCAGGCCGAGCGCGACCTTCATCGCGCCGGTCAGCGTTGCGACGTCCACCAGCACGTCGGGTTCGAGCTTGTCGACCGCGTAGGCGATGGCGTCGGCGAGCACCATCCGGCCCTCGGCGTCGGTGTTGCCGACCTCGGTGGTGGTGCCGCCGTAGTGCCGGACCACGTCGCCGGGCCGGTAGGCGCTGCCGGACACGTGGTTCTCCGCCGAGGGCACCAGGCCGGTCACCTTCACCGGCAGGCCCAGGCGCGCGATGGTCAGCAGCGCCGCGATCACCGCGCCGCCGCCGGACATGTCGGTGCGCATCAGGTGCATGCCCTCGGCGGGTTTGATCGAGATACCGCCGGTGTCGAAGGTGATGCCCTTGCCGACCAGCACCAGGTGCGGTCCTTCGGCGTCCTTCGGGCGGTAGGCCAGCTCCAGCAGCCGGGGCGGGCGCGACGAGCCGCCGCCGACGGCGAGGATGCCGCCGAAACCGTTGTCCGCGAGCCACTTCTCGTCGCGCACGGTGGCGGTCAGGCCCGGGATCTCCGCGGCGAGCTCCGCGGCGACACCGGTGAGCCACGCCGGGTCCTTGACGTTCGACGGGGTGTTCGCGAGGTCGCGGGCCAGGGCCGTGGCCGCCGCCAGCTCGCGGGTCCGCCGGACCTGCTCGGCCAGCTCCGCGGTGTCCGCGCCCTCGGGCGCCACCAGCAGGACCTTCCGCAGCCGCGGCGGCACCGGACCGCGCGACACCCGGTACCGGTACCCGCCGAGTGCGAGCCCCAGGGTCAGCGCCGACACGATCTCGCCGTCGACGTCCGCGGGCAGCCGCACCTGGAGGTAGTCCGCGTCGGACGCCTCGCCGAGATCGCCCGTCTCGTCGTCGGATTCGGCCACGTCGTTGAGCCGGGCGCGCACCGCGCGCGCCAGCGCACCACCGGCGCTGCGCCACTTCACCGCTTCGCCGGAGCCCACGCCGACGACCCAGCCGAGGCCGCCGGTGGGCAGCGGCAGCGCGCGGACCGCACCGGCCGAGGCCGTCGCTCCGACGGCGTCCAGGACCGCGGCGTCCACATCGAACTGTTCAGCAGCGGCGGCCAGCTCCGGTCCCGATTCCCCGTCGAAGACCGGGACCGCGCCGGGCAGGCCGTCCCGCCACTGCCGCACGACGTCCACTTCGACCAGAGCGGTCGGGATGGCGGGCAGCGCCGGGTCCGCGTCGCGGACCGACTGGGCTGGGCGGAACACTGATGCACCGGACACGAAAAGACCTTCCTGCACGGGCTGGCCGCGCGCACTCGAAACTACTGTCGTCACCCGCCGGCCGAGGCGCCCGGCCGCGGGGACCTGCCTGTCGGCGACGACGGCCCCGGCGCCGCCCTCGGCACCGGGGCCCGTGGCGAAGAGTGCTCGCCACCCGTCGTCGACGCTGCGTTGTCGCCTCGGCGTCGCGAAGCGCCGCGCGGCTGTCCGCCCGCGGCGCCCCGACATCGCCGGCCGGCGGCCTCAGCCGGTGGCGGACTCCAACGCGTCGCCCAGGTTCTTGGCCTCCTCGACCGACATCTCGACGACGAGCCGCCCACCACCCTCAAGTGGAACGCGCATCACGATGCCGCGTCCCTCCTTAGTCACCTCGAGGGGACCGTCACCGGTCCGGGGCTTCATGGCCGCCATAGCGTGCTCCCTCCGTGAACTCTTACCCCGCTGATCGCCACAACCAGCTCGGGTTCACCCCCATTCTCCCCCATCCCGAGGCTGGGACGAAACCGAACCGATCAACTCGTGTCGCCCGTGCGCTGGTCGAATGCCCGTGGCGGCTGGCAGACTCACCGCCCGTGCGCGCTGTTTCGCGACCTCCGCGGGCCTGCCTGCGGCCGTCCGGAGCAGTCGGCGCACCGCTGGTCGCCGCGGCGGGTGGAGCACCTCCACGATGACCCCGGCTACCTGCGACAACACTGTCCACCTGGGACATCGCGCGACCAGCGGAGTCCACTTCGGACCCCGGTGCGACGTCCCGGCCGACCGCCGCAGCGGACCGCGAGGCAAGGAGTTCGAAGTGACCGACGTGCTGCTGACCGAGGACAACGCGGGTGTGCGCCTGCTCACGTTGAACCGGCCCGAGTCGTTCAACTCGCTCAACGTCGAGCTCAAGCAGGCCCTGATCGGTGCGCTGCGCGAGGCCGCCGCCGACGACGCGGTGCGGGCCGTGGTGATCACCGGCGCGGGCAAGGCGTTCTGCGCCGGGCAGGACCTCAAGGAGCACGTCGCGCTGCTCGAGGCGAACGACCCGAGCCCGCTGAAGACGGTCGAGGAGCACTACAACCCGATCATCCGGGCCGTGACGAGCATGCCGAAGCCGGTCATCGCGGCGGTCAACGGCACCGCCGCGGGTGCGGGCGCGTCGCTGGCCTACGCCTCCGACCTGCGGGTCGCGTCGTCGAACGCGAAGTTCCTGATGGCCTTCGCCAACGTCGGCCTGTCCACCGACTCCGGTGCGTCCTGGACGCTGCCGCGGCTGATCGGGTACGGCCGGGCCATGGAGATGCTGCTGCTGGCCGAGCCGGTTGCGGCGGAGGAAGCCCTGCGCATCGGCATGGTGAACCGGGTCGTCGGCGAGGGCGAAGCCGTCGGCGCCGCCGTGGAGCTCGCGACGCGCATGGCAGCCGGCCCGACCAGCGCCTACGCCCGCATCAAGGAGACGGCGCTGGCCGCGGCGGCCGAAGGCCTCGCGGAGGCGCTCGCGGTGGAGGCCGGAGCCCAGGCGGAAGCCGGCGCGACGTCCGACCACCGCGAAGCGGTGTCGGCCTTCGTCGCCAAGCGCACCCCCAACTTCACCGGCCACTGAGCCGTCGGCCGCAAATTCCATTGAAAAAGGAGGATCGCATAAAAATGTAAATTTGGTCCAACCCCCACGGCCGGGGACAGACATAAGGAGAACGTCGGAGAGGGGAA
>NZ_JBEOVY010000539.1:0-3402 GCF_040295745.1 Saccharopolyspora sp. NPDC002686 | reverse complement strand
GCGATCACCGCCAGCGCGCCCCGGGTCTCGTGCTCGACCTCCAGCGGCACCACGACGGCGTGCCGCATAGGGCACGGCCGGTGCTCGCAGGTCACGTCGCCGTGGTCGAGGAACTCGCGCTTGCCGGTGCGCAGCACCTGCTCGATCTTGCCGCGCAGGTCGGCGTAGTGGTGGTTGGCCTCGCCGTCCCAGCTCAGCAGCGTCGCGTCCGCGTCGACGATCCCCACCGCGACGCAGGCCAGCAGTTCCCGCAGGTGCGGTGCCGCCTTGTCCGCCGAAGCCGGCGTCAAACCCGCGCGCAGGTGCGGAGCCGCGCTGGTCACGCGGTGCAGCGCTGCCAGCGTGGCATCCTCCACCGAGGTGCTCACCCGACGCGCCCGGCACAGCAGGACGAACATGCCGAGCACGGCGAGCGCCGCGAGCGTGGTCAGCACCGTCCGCTCAGTCAACAACTCCGCCACAACATCAATCTGCACGACGAGCACACCAGGAATCAAGGCAGCTACGCTCAGTGCACGATTTCCGTCGGTAAGCGGTACCTTACTCTTCCGTTCAGCGGTATCGACCGATTCCACCAGCGGCTATGCACCCGTGCACAACGGGCGAATCGATCCACAGGCTGTGGACAACTACTTCAGCAGCCGGGAGAGCCGCCGGTCCGCGAGCGTCCTGCCCCCGGTCTGGCAGGTCGGGCAGTACTGCATCGAACGGTCCGCGAAGGACACCTCCCGGACCAGATCGCCGCACACCGGGCACGGCAGACCGGTCCGCGCGTGCACCCGCAGCCCCGACCGCTTCTCCGCCTTCAGCCGCGCCGCGTCCTGCTTGAGCGAGCGCTGCACCGCGTCCCGCAAGATCTCCTGCGTGCTCGCGTGCAGCCGCGCCACGGCATCGGCGTCGAGCTTGCCCGCGGTGGCGAACGGCGAGAGCTTCGCGGCGTGCAGGATCTCGTCGGAGTAGGCGTTGCCGATCCCGGCGATCGAGGACTGCTCGGTGAGCAGCGTCTTGATCCGCTCGGTGCGCCCGGACAGGACCGCGGTCAGCCCGTCGACGTCCAGCTCCAGCGCGTCCGGCCCGAGCTTCGCGATCCCCGGCACCTCGCCCGGATCGGCGACCACCCAGACCGCGAGCTTCTTCTGGGTCCCGGCCTCGGTCAGGTCGAACCCGACCCCGCCCAGGTTCACCCGCAGCGCGATCGGCCCCCGCCCGGGCTTCGGCGGCGTCGGCGACAACTTGTCCGACCAGCGCAGCCAACCGGCCCGCGCCAGGTGGCAGACCAGGTGCAACCCGTCGCAGTCCAGGTCCAGGTACTTGCCGCGCCGCGAAGCAGCGGTGACGGTGCGGCCGTGCAGCTCGGTCCACGGCGGACTCGCCGTCTTCAGCACGCTCATCGACGCGACGTCGACCCGGGCCACGGTCCGGCCCACGGCGTTGTCGCGGAGGTGCTGGGCCAACGCTTCGACTTCAGGAAGTTCCGGCACCACCCCAGTGTGCGCGAAAAACCAAACCCCGTGCGCACTTCGGGCTGCTGCAGCGACCCGAAGTGCGCACGGGGCTGGAACGACTACTCGACCGGTTGAAGGCTGCCGTTCATGTCCGGTTCGGCGTAGAGCTCGATGTGGCGGGCCACCTCGGAGACCTCCTTGCGGACGTCGTAGAAGCCGCGCACCACGCCCACCCAGGTCTCCGGCGGGTTCTCGTCGTGATCGCCGGGCGTGGCCGCGGTGATCGTCCACGGGCGGTGCAGCACCCAGCGGACCGGGAAGAACAGCACCGCCACGATCAGCAGCAAGATCAGCCACGGCGGCACGTACACGTCCTCGGGCGTCCAGACCACGAACAGCACCACCAGGAAGAGCAGCACCCCACCCATCACCACGGCAGGCGTGGCACCGCCGTTGACGTCGTGCTCGAACTCCTCCGCCGCGATCGGATTGGACCACTCCAAACTCGCCTTGATGGTCCACTCGCGGCCGTCGGAGCCCCGCACCACCCGGTTCATCGTCGCCTCCCCGCCCACCCGGGCTGGTCGCCTCAACAACATCGCATCGCCACTCGAACCCCGGCGCTAACCGAGCGTGGAGCAACGGTACCGCGCGCGTCATGGGCCCGACGGGTGATAGTCGTCCCCGAACGGGCCCATTGTCGATCATGCTGAGCGCTCCGGCCAACCCCCCGGCGGCACGTCAAACCCGGCGCAGGCACCTCCGCGCCCGCGCCACCGGCACCTCGGAAGCTTGGTGATACGCCTCACGCAGCCCGCGCCGCGCGCGGTGCGCCAACACCGCCGTCGCGTTCGGCGTCAAACCCAACTGCCGCGCGATGCTCGCCGGGCGGTGCCCCTCCACCTCGGTGCGCCACAGCACCTCGCGCCACCGCGCGGGCAACCGCGAGAACGCCCGGGCCAGCAGCTCGCGCTCGGCCTGCGTGACCTGGTGATCCCCCTGCCTCGGCACGTGCTCGCCCAACTCATCGGAGTTCATCAACTCGTCCCGCCGCGCGGCCACCCACTCCGCCAACACCCGCCGAACCACCGTGAACAAGTACGTGCGGACCGCATCCCGAGGCCCGCGACCAGACCGAACCGCGCGCAGCACGCGCAAGAAGACCTCGGCCACCACGTCGTCGACGTCGATCCCCGGCCGCTGCATGCTCAACGCGAAGCGCCGCACCATCGGCGAATGACGGCGGTACAACTCCCCGAAAGCGGCGTCATCGCCGTCCCGCAACCGCCCCAACAGCACCACGTCATCCGACGCGACCTGGTCCGCCCCCACAATTCCTCCCCCGACCGAGCCGACCGGTGAACCCCCGAACACCGACCGGAATCGCTACCGTGGACGTCCCGGCACCCGGAGGTCGCGATGGATCTCGACGAAGCCCGCGAAGCGATCGGCCACCAGCACCGCGCTGTGCTCAGCACGCTGCGAACCGACGGAACCCCCCAGATGACGCCGGTGCTGGCCACCACGGACCGCGCCGGACACGTCACCGTCAGCACTGTCGCTGGCTCCGCCAAAGTCCGCAACCTGCGCCGCCACCCACACGCGTGGCTCTGCGTCCTCCCCGACGAATTCTTCGGCCGCTGGATCCAGCTCGACGGCGACGTGGAGATCGTGGAACTCCCCGACGCCCTCCCCCTGCTCGAGGACTACTACCGCAGCATCTCCGGCGAACACCCCGACTGGCCCGCATATCGCCAGGCCATGCAAGCCGAACAACGCGTGCTGCTGCGCATCACCCCCACCCGCGCAACATCCGCCCCGAACTGATGAGGACCCCCCTGTGAACGAGCCCTGAACCATGGGCTAAAGTAGTCCCCAACAGCCCAACAGGGCGATGAAAATGCGGATGTAGCGCAGCTGGTAGCGCATCACCTTGCCAAGGTGAGGGTCGCGGGTT
>NZ_JBEOVY010000538.1:0-3460 GCF_040295745.1 Saccharopolyspora sp. NPDC002686 | reverse complement strand
CCCGTTCGTGGGCGCCCACCACCGACACGCTCACACGACCTCAGCTCGAGGGCGACGGACGTCGCTCAGCGGAAGTCCGACGCGTGGTCCGCTACCCACTGCGCGAAGGTGCGGGGTGGGCGACCGGTGACCTGTTCGACGGTCGGCAGCACGGGGTCGGGGTTGTCGACCGCCTCGGCCCAGTAGCCCAGCAGCAGCTGGAGGACGTCCTCGGGCACGTGCTGCCCCAGCTCCGACCGGGCTTGTTCCGGCGACAACTCCTCGAACGGGATCTCCCGGCCGAGCGCTGCGCCGATGGTGCGCACCTGGTCGGCGATGGTGATCGTCGCGGGACCGCTGAGCGTGTACTTCGCCCCGACGTGGCCGTCTTCGAGCAGCGCTGCCGCGGCCACCGCGGCGATGTCGGCCTCGTGGATCAGAGCCTGCGCCGCAGCGGCGAAGGGCGCGCGCACCACGGCTCCCGAGCGGATGGTGTTCGCCCAGAGCAGCGAGTTCGACGCGAAGGCGCCGGGCCGGATCGCGGTGCAGTCGATTCCGGATTCCTCAACTGCCAGCTCGACGCCGAGATGCTTGAGATGGCTTTCGTGGTTGAAGTCGAACTTGTACTCGTCGCCTGCCGACGCCGAGGACAGCGCGACGATCCGGCTCACCCCGGCCTTTTTCGCGAATTCCGCGAATGCCGCCGCGCCGTCGTGCGGGAACAGGTATGCGCGCTCGACTCCGGCGAGTGCGGGTTCGAGCGTTTCAGGGAGGCCGAGGTCACCTCCGATGACCTCGACGTCAGGTGGGAAAACCGCAGCTCCGGGGTTCCGCGTCAGCACTCGCACCTTCACGCCTGCGTCGCGCAACTGCGACACGACGTGCTTGCCGACGCTCCCGGTCGCACCGGTCACCAAGAAGGTCATGAACCGCTCCAGCATCTCCGGACAGAACGAATACCGCCGCGATCGCGACGAAAGGAAAGCTACACCAATAATTGCGATCGCGGAAATTTGACAAATTGCGGGATCTTTGCTCAGAAATTGGTTGATGCGACCAGTGAGAGAACACTTCGATTCTTGTCAAGAGCGTGTCTGCAAATTTCCCCGAATTTGAAACGGGCGACACCTGGAGCTGCGCGGCCTCGGTGCTGGATTGCCAAGAACTCTTTGCAAAGAGTTCTCTGCGGTCGTATGGTGCCCGCATGGACCGGAAGCTGGACGCGAAGAGCCTGCGCGGGTTGGCGCATCCGCTGCGGATGGAGCTGCTGGGACTGCTGCGCAGCGACGGGCCCGCGACGGCGACGCAGCTGGCCGCGCGAGTGGGGGAGAGCAGCGGGACGACGAGCTGGCACCTGCGGCAGCTCGCCGAGCACGGGTTCGTCGAGGAGGACACCGAGCGGGGCAACCGGCGCGAGCGCTGGTGGCGCGCGGTGCACGAGCACACCGTGCTGGCCACCGGCGAGCTCGGCCCGGACGAGCAGGGGCCGCTGGCGGCCTACCTGTTCGGCGTCGCCGGCGCGCACTACCGGCAGGCCACGGCCTACCTGGCCGAACGGCAGCAGTGGTCGCCGGAGTGGACCGAAGCGGCGTCGATGTCGGACACCTTCCTCTCGCTGCGGCCCGAGGAGCTCGGTGAGCTGACCCGGCGGATGCACGAACTGCTCGACGAGTACCGGCGTCCCGCCGAGGACGGGGACGAGCAGGTCGCAGTGCAGTTCCAGGCCTTCCCGCGCTCGAAGCCGTGAACCGCCGGGCGCCGGTCTTCCTGCTGTGGGCGTCGACCGGCGTATCGGCGTTCGCCACGGCGGTCGCGCTGCTGGTCGTCCCGTGGTTCGTACTGTCGCTGACCGGCAGCGCGACGCTGGTGGGAGCCGTCGCCGCGGTCGAGATGGCCGGGCTGGTGGCGTTGGCCGGAGTCGGTGGTCCGCTGGTGGACCGGCTCGGCGCGCGCCGCAGCGCCATCGGATCGGACCTCGCGGCCGCCACGGTGCTCATCGCGATTCCGTTGCTGCACAACACGTTCGGCCTGGCGATGTGGCAGCTCTTCGTGCTCGCCGCGCTGCTCGGCGCCAGCCGAGCGCCTGGGCAGACCGCGCGGCGGGCGGTGGCTCCGGACCTCGTCGAGCAGGCCGGGATGCCGTTGGAACGCGGTACCGGAGGGCTCGAGGCGGCCAACAGGTCCGCGCAGATGCTCGGCGCTCCGCTGGGCGGCGCGGCGCTGGCCGTGGTCGCCGAAACCACCGTGCTGGCCGGTGTCGGAGCCCTCTTCGCACTGGCGGCGGGACTGACCGCGCTCGGCATCCCGCGAATCCGCGCCGAGCGCTCGACCGACGGCTACCTGGCTGACCTCCGCGCCGGTGCCCGCGCGCTGCTCGGCGACCGCCTGCTGGTGGGGATGGTGCTGGTCCTGCTGGTGATGAACACGCTGGACATGGCCGCGATCGGCGTCTTCCACCCGATCTACGCGGCCGAAGTGCTGCACAGCCCCGTCGCGCTCGGCGCCATCAGCGGCGTCATGGCCGCCACGGCACTGCTGGGCAACGTCGCCTACAGCTGGCTCGGTCCACGGCTGCCGAGGCGGTTCTTGCTGGTCACGGCCATCGCGATCGCCGGTGCTCCGCGATACGCGGTCATGGCCCTGGAACCCGGGTTGCCAGCAGTGCTGATCGTCATCGCCATCACGGGCCTGGTCTCGGGCGCGATCAACCCGACGCTGTCGGTGATCGCCTACGAGCGGGTGGATCCGAGCATGCGCGGCCGCGTCCTCGGCTTGACGAGCGCCGTTGCGATGGGTGGTGCTCCGCTGGGTGCGCTCGTCGGCGGAGTGCTGGTCGACGGGTTCGGCCTGCCCACCGCGCTGTGGTCGGCCGGTGCGGTCTACGTGCTGGTCACCCTCGCGATGGTGGTGCTGCCGGTGTGGCGCGGCCTGGACCGCGGCGCCGATCCGGTTCCGCAGCCGCTGCGCGAATCCCGTTGACATCGCACGTCCGGCTCCAGCGGCCCCGGACCGCCCGCACGTCGGGACTTCACCGCGGGATTAGGCTTGGGAGCTATGGCCACCGACTCGTTCAAGCAGGATCATTCCGTGCTCGCCGCCCGGCTGAACCGGGCGGCCGAAACCGCAGCCGCGGCTGACCTCGACGCGCTGCTGATCTCGCCCGGTTCCGACCTGCAGTACCTCCTGGGCGCCGGCGGTGAGTCGCACGAGCGGCTGACCTGCCTGGTGCTGCCCGCCGACGGACGGCCCGCGCTGGTGCTGCCGAAGCTCGAAGAACTCGGCTTCGCCGACATCCCGCTGGCCGAACTGGGCATCGAGGTCGTCACCTGGGTCGACGGCCAGGACCCGCACGCCATGGTGGCCGACCTGGCCGGTCGCGGCGGTGATGGTGCTTTTCGAAATCGCCTTGGCGATCAGCCATCCGATGAGCAGGATGATCAGGAACATGAAGAGCTTCGGCACGAATGTGGCGATGGCGGCC
>NZ_JBEOVY010000537.1:0-3480 GCF_040295745.1 Saccharopolyspora sp. NPDC002686 | reverse complement strand
CTGGCCAACGCGTTGGCGAGCATGGTCGACTCCCGCGGGGCGTTGCTGGTGCAGGCGTTCCGAGGGGTTCGCCAGGTCGATCCCGGTGATCTCGCCTGCTCGGCGGACCCGGTAGCGGAGGGTGTTGGGGTGGACGTGCAGGCGGTCGCTGGCCGCTCGGACGTCGCCGAAGGCCTCCAGGTAGGCCAGCAGCGAGCGCGCCAGGCCCGTTCCGTGCTCCGCGTCGTGCTCGTGCAGGGCCGTCAGGCGGGCGTCGCGGAAGCGCTCGTTGCCCTGCAGGACGGTCAGGAGCTCGCTGATCACCACCTGCGCGCGGACGTCGGAGATGGTCGCGACCTCCGCGTGCAGGTCGTGCGTCATCGCGTCGAGGATCCGGTCGGCTTCGTTGCGGGACTCGGCCACCTCGTCCAGCGTCCGCACCGCCGAGCCGACGCCCACCTGCACGCGCGCCCGCACGTGCTGCTTGGCCGCCGCGACGATCTCCCTCGTCAAGCTCAGCGCCGAGCTGCCCGCTGAGCGCTCGGCCAGGTCCGGCAGCAGCACGTACACCCGCGAGCCGATCGTGGTGACCAGCGCGCTGCGGCGGTACGCCGAGGCGTGCACCGAGATCAGGCTGGTCATCTCCGCGCGTTGCAGCTCCAGCTCGGAGCGGTCCGCCGTGGGCTCCGACGGGCGCAGGGTGAAGACCACGACCACCGCTGGTTTCGTCGCGTCCGCGCCGATGTTGTCGGCCACCGACTGCGCGTCGATGCGACCGTCGAGCAGCCCGGCCAGCAGGTTCTCGCGGAAGCGCGGCCCGGCGGTGGCCTCGGTGCGCTGCCGGACGAGCTGCAGCGCCGCCACCCGCGCCGCGCCCAGCAGGGCCCGCTCGGAGCGCTCGGACAGCGGACGGGTGCTCTCCTGCACCCAGATCGAGCCGAGCGGCTGGGCCCCGGCGTGGATGCCCACCGCCATCCGGCGGCGGATGCCCAGGTCGGGCCGCTCATCTATGCGGACCACCTCCTCGCCCGCGCGAAGTCGCTGGTAGACGCCCCAGTCGCGGAGCATCGCCAGGTACGGCTCGGGGCCTTGGCGGCCCAGGATGGACAGCCGGCGCAGCTCGTCGACCTCGTCGTCGGAGCGCGAGTAGGCCAGCACCCGGCTCGCGGTGTCCTCGATCGACACGATGCCTTCGGTCATCGCCGCCACCGTCTGGGCCAGCGAGAACAAGTCGCCGAGGGCCTCCCCCACGTCGGCGTCGGTGGTCAGCCGGGCGTTGTCGATCGCCGAGCGGGCGAAGGACTCCAAGCGCTCCCAGCGCACTTCCGGCCGGACGCCGAGCAGCGCGATGCCGCAGTCGATCGCGGTGTCGCGCAGCACCCGGACGTCGGAATCGGGGCCGACCTTCACCGCGACGGCCACCGCGCCCTCGCGCGCCGCCGCCCGGACCAGCCGCACCGCGGCCCGTCCGCGGGCGCCGATGACCAGCACGAAATCGCCGCTCCGACCGCTGCCGGACTCCTCCTCCGGGTCGACAATGACAACGTCACGCACCTCGACGTCGAATCCTCGAGGCGCGGCGAGCACGTCGACCAGGGGTTCTCCGACAGCGATGAGGAGCTGGCGCAACGGCACTCCGGCCACGGCGACGCCGACCGCGTCGACCTCGACATCGCGCACGTGAACTCCACTTGTTCAACCGGACAACCCGATATGGACAACGATAGCCGATCGGACAAGCTCCATCGGCTAACGAAACCTTAACCTCCCAAGTAACAGCGGCTCTTCCGCACGACAGCGACTTCTCACAAGGAGGCGAACTTGGCCATGGACGCCATCACCTCGGTACCGGTTCCGTACAACGAGCCGGTCAAGGGCTACGCGCCCGGATCGCCGGAGCGCGAGTCGCTGCAGAAGCGGGTCGCGGAACTGGAGTCCGAGCAGGTCGAGCTGACCCAGACCATCGGTGGCGTGCAGCGCATGGCCGGTGGCGACCGGTTCGACGTCGTCCAGCCGCACGACCACAAGCACGTGCTGGGCACCGCCGCGCAGGCCACCGCCGAGGACGTCGCCGCCGCCGTGCAGGCCGCCAAGGACGCCGCCCCGGCGTGGGCCGCGACCTCGTTCGACGAGCGCGCCGCCGTGCTGCTGCGCGCCGCCGACCTGCTGGCCGGCCCGTGGCGCGACACGATCAACGCCGCGACCATCCTGGGCCAGTCGAAGTCGGCTCAGCAGGCCGAGATCGACGCCGCCTGCGAGTTCATCGACTTCCTGCGGTTCAACGTGCACTACGCGCGGCAGATCATCGCCGAGCAGCCGCGGTCGGTCCCCGGCGAGTGGAACCGGATGGACTACCGCCCGCTGGACGGCTTCGTCACCGCGATCACCCCGTTCAACTTCACCGCCATCGCGGGCAACCTGCCCACCGCCCCGGCGCTGATGGGCAACACCGTGGTGTGGAAGCCGACCCCCTCGCAGCAGTTCGCCGCGCACTTCACCATGCGGCTGTTCGAGGCGGCCGGTCTGCCCAAGGGCGTGATCAACCTGGTCACCGGTGACGGCCAGGCCGTCTCCGACGTGGCGCTGACCGACCCGGGCTTCGCCGGTCTGCACTTCACCGGCTCCACCGCCACCTTCAAGAAGCTGTGGCGGATCATCGGCGACAACCTGGACTCCTACCGCAGCTACCCGCGCATCGTCGGGGAGACCGGCGGCAAGGACTTCATCGTCGTGCACCCGTCCGCGGACCCGGCCCCGCTGGCCACCGCGTTCGCCCGCGGCGCCTTCGAGTACCAGGGCCAGAAGTGCTCGGCGGCCTCCCGCGCCTACGTGCCGCGCTCCATCTGGGAAGGCGGCCTGCGCGAGGAGCTGGCGGAGCTGACCCGCAGCATCCGCTACGGCGACGTCACCGACTTCTCCTACTTCGGCGGCGCCGTCATCGACGCCCGCGCCTTCGCCAAGCACAAGGCGGCGCTGGACCGGGCCAAGGCCACCGACACCATCGAGGTGCTGGCCGGCGGCGGCTACGACGACTCGGTCGGCTACTTCGTCGAGCCCACCGTGCTGGTCTGCAGCGACCCGAGCGACGAGGTGTTCACCACCGAGTACTTCGGTCCGATCATCGCGGTGCACGTCTACGACGACGCCAAGTACTCCGACGTCCTCGACGTCGTCGACGCCTCCAGCCCGTACGCGCTGACCGGTGCGGTGTTCGCCACCGACCGCAGCGCCATCGACGAGGCGCACCAGAAGCTGCGCGGCGCGGCCGGCAACTTCTACGTCAACGACAAGCCCACCGGCTCGATCGTGTCCCGCCAGCCCTTCGGCGGCAGCCGGGCCTCCGGCACCAACGACAAGGCCGGTTCGCTGCTGAACATCCAGCGCTGGACCAGCCCCCGGGCCATCAAGGAAACCTGGGACGCGCCGATCGGCATCGGCTACCCGCACATGGGCTGAGTGGTCGTGAGCGGCGGTGGTGGCGCTGACCACCAACGCCGCGCA
>NZ_JBEOVY010000536.1:0-3483 GCF_040295745.1 Saccharopolyspora sp. NPDC002686 | reverse complement strand
GCCCGGATCTCGGCGCGCTGCACCTGCACCGGCACGTCCAGCTTCTCCCGCAGGTCAGCGGCGTCGATCCGCAGCTGCTCGCGGCGGTCCGCGCGGGTCGTGAACAGCACCAGCACCAGCTCGGCGGCCAGGTGCGAGCTGACCGCGGCGAACGGCAGCCCCCACAGCAGCCACTGCCCGAACCCGATGCCGGAGCCGATCGCGGCGTCCAAGATCTGGCTGGTGATCAGGTGCGCACCGGCTCCGACCAGCGTCGCGACCGCCGACAGCAGCACCACCGTCGGGAACAGCAGGGCCAGCGCCCGCACCAGCCGAGGCCGTGCGGCGAACGCGCCGGCCAGTGCGCAGTAGACGGGCACCACCAGCGCCGCGCGACCGCTGGTGCTGGGCACCAGCAGAGCTGTGGCCAGCAGGCCGAGCGTGATCAGGTGGAACAGGCCGCGGGCCGACCGGGCCTGACCGACCAGCGCGACGGCCAGCCGCGCGGGCAGCCCGGTGCGGTTGATCCCGGCGGCCAGCACGAACGCCGCCACCAGCAACCAGATCTGGTCGTCGCCGAGCGACGCGAAAAGCTGCTCCGCGTCCAGCGCACCCAGCACGACCAGCGCAGCAGCCGCCGCGAGCGCGACGAAGGTGTCGTCCAGGCGGTTGCTCGTCCAGCCGAGCACCGCCGCGACGAACACCAGGACGGTGATCAGCCCGGTCCGGCTCAGCTCCCCGGGCTCGGTGGTGTCCGGTGCGGTGAGCGCCGCCGCCACCCCGAACAGGAGCAGCGCGCCCGCAGTGATCGCGATGGCCCAACCGCGCTCGCGGTGCGGTTCGGACATCTCGCGGGTGGTGCGCACCGGACTCGTGGCGTAGTCGGTGCGGACCCGCTCGGTGTCCTGGTCGCCGTTCATGGTGTCCACGATCGAACGTCCCGCTGAGACGTGCGTGAACCGCTCATGAAGGCGTGTTCATCTTCTCCGGGTAGTTTTCCACACCCCTGTGGACAACTTTGTCCACAGGGGTGTGACCAGGGAAAACACCAGCATCTGCGGGTGCTGCGGCGCAAAGTTATCCACAGCTGTGCACAGGTCTCAGCGACGCGTGCTGACCAGCACCAAACCGATGCCGATCAGTCCGATGCCGCACCACGCACCGGCTCCCAACCGCTCACCGACTACGAGAACGCCCAGGACGGCGGCGACCACCGGCTCCAGCAGGCTCAACGTCGTCGCCACGCTGGTGGACGTGCGGCGCAACCCGGCACCGAACAGCACGTAGGCGAGCCCCATCGGGATCACCGCCAGGTACCCCGCCACGACCAGCCCGGACGGCGAGCTCAGCAGCGGCCCACCGGTGAACGCGAGCACCGGGAGCAGGACCAGCGAACCGGAGCCGAACATCGCGCCCATCACCGCGCGCGACCCGTGCCCGCGACGCATCATCCGGGCCGCCGACCACGAGTAGACGACGTAGGAAGCGCTACCGAGCAGACCGAGCAGCGCGCCGAGCACGGTGCTCGCACCGGCACCGGTCCAGCCGCCGGTGATCAGCAGCAGACCGAGCACGGACAGTCCGGCGGACAGCGCCCACCGGCCGTCCAGCCGGACGCCGTCCGCGACCCGCTCCAAGATCGCGGCGAACACCGGCGCCGAACCGAGCGTGACCACGGTGCCGACGGCGACCCCGGCCAGCGCCATCGACGAGTAGAACGCCAGCGGGTACACCGCCACCGCCAGCGCGCCCACGACCAGCAGGCCGAGCTGCCCGGACCGCAGCACGTCGAATGCGGAGCGGCCCGCGATCGCGAGCAGCAGCAGGCCGCCGAAACCCATGGTGGCGGCCCCGATCGACAGCGGACTGGCGTCAGCGGGGGCGAAGCTGGCCGCGGTACCGGTGGTTCCCCACAGCGCGGAAGCCAGCAGGACGAGGAAAGGACCGGACAGGAACGAGGTCCGGACGCGCGCGGGCGCGTCGAGCAGTTGATCCGACAAGGTGAACTCTTCCGTTCGAAGACCGACGAGGACCAGTCGAACGGGGGCGCGTGCGTGCAGGAGGGTTTCCGGACGCCTGTTTCAGGCAAGACCCAATGAGGACTGCACAGCTGGATGAGGCGACGGCCGGTTCAACGCGAACAGCCGTCGGGAGCGCCGCCCGTCAGCAGGACGGCGGCGGGGTTACGCGACGCCAGTACGAGTTCACGACGTACACCCTAACGGGTCACGGCGGCGTCCGGAACGTGTTCCGCACGGCATTCCCGGGCCGCGCCGGCGCCTCACCCCGACGCTCCGCGGAGGTCTGCGATGGCGATCCTGCACACCGACATCCCGACCCGTTCCCAGGTCGATGCGCTGCTGACCGCGCGCGACCCGCACAGCGCGTCGCTGTACCTGCCGACCGATCCGGCGTCCAACGGCGATGCCGAGCGCGTCGAGCTGAAGAACCTGACCAGCAGCGCGCTGGAACAGCTCCGCGAGGGCGGTGCGGACAAGGACGAGGTGGGCGAGCTCGCCGACCAGCTCGCCGACCTCGCCGACGACGAGATGTTCTTCCGCTACCAGGCCCGCAGCCTCGCGGTCTTCGCCACGCCGACGTCGATCACCACCTTCCGGCTGCCCAACCAGCTGCGCGCGGCGGCCGAGGTCTCCGACCGGTTCCACCTCAAGCCGCTGCTGCGCTCGATCACCTTCCCGCACACCGCGCTGGTGCTGGCGCTGGCGCAGAACTCGGTGCGGTTGCTGGAAGTGCTGCCCGAACTGGACCCGGTGGCCATCGAGGTGTCCGGCATGCCGACCGACATCGACAGCGCGGTGGGGCGGGCGTTCCCGGCCGACCGCTCGCCGATCCGCCGGTTGCAGGCCGACGAGGGGAAGAAGGTGCGGATCCGCCAGTTCGCCCGCGCGGTCGACCGCGCGCTGCGCCCGGTCCTGCGCGGCGACGTGCCGCTGATCCTGGCCGCCACCGAACCGCTGCAGAGCATCTTCCGGTCGGTCAGCGGCGCCCCCGAGCTGGCCCCGGTCGGGCTGACCGGAAACCCGGAGGAGAGCACCGACCGAGAGCTAGCTTCGGCGGCCCGCAGCGTCCTCGACGACCTGCACGCGGACCGGCTGCGCGAGCTGCACCGGCTGTTCGACCTGCGCACGGGGCAGGGGCGGACGGTCACCGACGTCGCCGGCGTGGCCAAGTACGCGACGATGGGCGCGGTGGACACGGTGTTCGTGGACATCGACAGCACGACGCCGGGCGTCATCGACGAAGCCGGCGCGATCGAGTTCGAGCCGACCGGGGCGTCCTCCTACGGCCTCCAGGACGAGATCGCCCGCCGCGTCTGGCTCACCGGCGGCCACGTCCTGGCGGTCCGCCGCGACGACATCCCGGCCGGAGCCGAAACCGCCGCCATCCTCCGCTACGCCCCCTGACCGGTGCGCGTTTCCGCAGGTGGTGACCCGTGAGTACTTTGGGTTGCTATAGCCACCCAAAGTACTCACGGGGCTTGAC
>NZ_JBEOVY010000535.1:0-3490 GCF_040295745.1 Saccharopolyspora sp. NPDC002686 | reverse complement strand
TTCCGTTGTCCCGATCCCATTTCGTTATCACCCGGATACCGAACCAGCTCTGAAGTTATCAACCGCGAAGCGAATCGCATTTTCAAAGTCTTCGTCGTGAAGCCAAGCCAGGCTACCACTCGTTTGTGGAGACTGGGTTTTGACCCCGCGTCAGGCCTGGCCCGGTTTTCCCGGCCCGTGTCGCGCTGACCTGGATAACTTTACACACCCCGAAACACCCCCTGAACACCACCCCCCTCAAAGGTCATCATCGCTGGTCAAGGGCGGTTTTCCGGGCTCGTCGGCCGGATCGGCGCGGACCGGGGTCGATGTCCACGTTCGTGTGGTCCTGCTTCTTTGCCGCGATTCCCCTCGTTCGCGCAGGTAGCCTGCCAGGCGATCGTCAGAACGGGGGTACGCAGTGGACTCGACGCCGATCTACACCGAGCTGCAGAAGACTCTGGTGGACCCGGAGGACCGCAACTGGGGTCCTAGTTCCCCGCCGGAGTTCGCGGCTGCGCTGACCGAACGCGTCGAGCGCCCCAAGGCCGAGTCGAAGAAGGCTGCGCGCACGGGTCCCGCTCAGCGCGCTCGTTCCCGTCGTCACCGGGCCGAGGACTGAGCTCGGCGTCAGCCGGCCAGGCGGCGTTCGCGCTGCCGGATCGGGTCCGGGACCGGGGCCGCCGCCAGGAGTCGGCGGGTGTACTCGTGCTGCGGGTCCCCCAGCACTCGTGCCCGGTCTCCTTGTTCCACGACCTTTCCCCGGTGCATCACCGCCACGCGGCGCGCGAGCAGGTTGACCACCGCCAGGTCGTGGCTGATGAACAGGCAGCTGAAGTTCAGCCTGGCCTGCAGGGACTGGAACAGCTCCAGCACCGCGTCCTGCACTGATACGTCGAGGGCGCTGGTCGGTTCGTCGGCGATCAGGAGTTCCGGTTCGAGGGCCAGCGCTCGGGCGATGCTCACGCGCTGCCGCTGTCCTCCGGAGAGTTCGTGCGGGTAGCGCTGGCGCTTGGAAGCCCCGAGTTCGACCGCGTCCAGGAGTTCGTCGACGCGTTTGTCGAGTTCCCGGCCTCTCGCGGCGCGGTGCAGGCGGAGGGGTTCGGCGATGCTCGCGGCGATGGTCATCCGCGGATCCAGGGACGAGCCCGGGTCTTGGAAGACGATGCCGATGTTCCGGCGGAGCGGGCGCAGGCGGCGGGCGGACAGGGTGCTGATGTCCTGGCCGTTGAGCACGACGCGACCTTCGGTCGGGGTCAGCAGGCGGGCCGCGCACTTCCCCACGGTCGACTTCCCGGAGCCGGACTCGCCGACCAGGGCCAGGACCTCGCCGCGGTCGATGTGCAGGGAGACGCCGTCCACCGCTCGCTGGTCGCCGTAGCTGACCACCAGGTCTTCGACGGCGAGCACCGGATCGGCGGGTGCGGGCTCCTGCGACTCCCCCACCTCGAGCTTGGGCACCGCGGCGAGCAGTGCTCCGGTGTACTCGTGCTGCGGAGCGCGGAAGAGGTCGTCGACGGCGGCCTGCTCGACCACCTCGCCCCGGTACATCACGACCACCCGGTCCGCGAGGTCGGCGACGACGCCCATGTCGTGGGTGATCAGCAGGATCGTCGTGCCCAAGCGTTCGCGCAGGTCTCGGAGCAGGGCCAGGATCTCGGCCTGCACGGTCACGTCCAGGGCGGTGGTCGGTTCGTCGGCGATCAGCACCTTCGGTTCGCAGGCCAGCGCCATCGCGATCATCACGCGCTGCCGCTGCCCTCCGGAGAGCTGGTGCGGGTAGTGCTTCAGACGCCGCGCCGGTTCCGGGATGCCGACCAGGTCGAGCAGTTCGACCGCGCGCTCGCGGGCGTTCACGTCGGGATCGCTGTGCAGGCGGATGGCTTCGACGAGCTGCCAACCGATGGTGAACACCGGGTTCAGCGAGGTCATCGGCTCCTGGAAGATCATCGCGATGTCCTTGCCGCGGGCTCGGCGCAGGTCCTGCTCGCCCAGCTCGACACCGTCGAGCTCGATGCGGCCGGTGATCTCGGCGGTGCGCGGGAGCAGGCCGAGCGCGGACATCGCGGTCACGCTCTTGCCCGAGCCCGATTCGCCGACCACGGCCAGGACCTCACCGGGCGCGATGCCGAAGCTGACGCCGCGCACGGCGTCGGTCGTGCCGTCCTCGGTGCGGAAGCGCACCCGGAGGTCGGTGAAGGAAAGGACGTCGCTCATCGGTTCCCCTTCGGGTCCAGGGCGTCCCGCAGGCCGTCGCCGAGCAGGTTGAAGCCGAGGGTGGCGAGCACGACCGCGATGCCGGGGAAGACCACCAGCCACGGGGCCTGCGCGAAGTAGGTCTGCGCGGACGAGAGCATCACGCCCAGCGACGGGGTGGGCGGTTGGACGCCGAGGCCCAGGAAGGACAGCAGTGCTTCGCCGATGATGGCCTGCGGGATCGCCACGGTGATCTGCACGAGCAGCGCGTTCACCGCGTTCGGCAGGATGTGCCGGAACATCGCCGTGGTGCCGCGAGCGCCGGCCGCGACGCTGGCGGTCACGTAGTCCTCGCCCGCCAGCCGCAGGGTTTCGCCGCGCACCACCCTGATCAGGTTCGGCACCTGGGACAGGCCGATCGCGATGGCCGCGTTCAGCATCGACGCGCCGAGCACCGCGGCGAGCCCGACGGCCAGGACCAGGAACGGGAAGGCCAGCAGGGTGTCGGTGATGCGGGAGACGACGGAGTCGACGATACCGCGGTAGTACCCGGCGACCAGGCCCAGCGGCACCGCCACCACGACCGCGAGCAGCACCGACAGCACGCCCACCACGATCGACGCGCGGATGCCGTAGAAGACGCGGGCGAGCTGGTCGCGGCCGAGCTCGTCGCTGCCCAGCGGCGCGGCCAGCGACGGCTGCTGCAGGACGTGGTCGAAGTTCACCGCGGCCGGGTCGGCCGGTGCGATCAGCGGCGCGGCCAGCGCGATCAGGACGAACAGCACCGACAGGACGAGGCCGACGACACCGGTGCGGTGCCGCAGGAGGCGGCTCAGCACGCGGCGGGATCCGCTCACGCGGGGCAGGTCTGCGACCGGCTGGGTCATGCCGCACCTCCACGGACCCTGATTCGCGGATCCACCACCGAATAGAGCAGGTCGACCAGCAGGTTCACCACGATGTAGCCGACCGCGCTGACCAGCACCGCGGCCTGGACGACCGGGTAGTCGCGGGTGAACACGGCATCGACCATCAATTTGCCGAAGCCCGGCAGCACGAAGATCTGCTCGGTGACCACCGCGCCGGAGATCAGCGTGCCCAGCTGCAGGCCGAGGATGGTCAGCACGGTGATCAGGCTGTTGCGCAGGCCGTGGATGCCGACGACGCGCCGCTCCCCCGCTCCCTTCGCGCGTGCGGTGCGCACGTAGTCGGAGTTCAGGGCGTCCAACATGGACGATCGCATCTGCCGCATCAGCACCGCGGCCAGGCCGCTGCCCAGCACGAACGCCGGCATGATCAGCCGTCCCAGGTTGCC
>NZ_JBEOVY010000534.1:0-3495 GCF_040295745.1 Saccharopolyspora sp. NPDC002686 | reverse complement strand
GCCGCGCCGGACATCCCGCAAATTCCATTGAAATCGGACCTTCGATTTCAAGGAATTTGCGTCCCGCCGGTGCCCGGAGCGCGCCGGATCTCGAGAGGACCGATCAATGCGAACGACACTGTGCGACACCCTGGGCATCGAGCACCCGATCGTCGGGTTCACGCCGTCCGAGCACGTCACGGCGGCGATCAGCCGGGCCGGCGGGCTCGGGGTGCTGGGCTGCGTGCGGTTCAACGACCCCGACGAGCTGGACGCGGCGCTGGACTGGATGGACGCCAACACCGGCGGCAAGCCCTACGGGGTGGACGTGGTGATGCCGGCGAAGATCCCCACCGAGGGCGCCGCGGTGGACCTGGCGGAGTACATCCCGCCGGAGCACCGGGATTTCGTCCGGCGCACCCTCGACGAGCTGGGTGTGCCGGAGCTGCCCGCCGACGAGCAGCAGCGGGAAGGCGTGCTGGGCTGGCTGCACTCGGTGGCCCGGTCGCACGTGGACGTCGCGCTGCGGCACCCGGTGCGGCTGATCGCCAACGCGCTGGGCTCACCGCCGGTGGACGTCATCGAGCAGGCGCACCAGCACGACGTCCTGGTGGCGGCGCTGGCGGGCAAGGCCGAGCACGCGGTGCGGCACGTGGACAACGGCGTGGACATCGTTGTGGCGCAGGGGCACGAGGCCGGTGGGCACACCGGTGAGATCGCCAGCATGGTGCTGGTGCCGGAGGTCGTCGACGCGGTCGGCGACCGGGTTCCGGTGCTGGCGGCCGGCGGCATCGGGTCCGGACGGCAGGTCGCGGCGGCCCTCGCGCTCGGCGCCAGCGGTGCGTGGATGGGGTCGTACTGGCTGACGACCGTCGAGTACCAGCAGATCCCGGGCAACTCGGTGACGCAGCAGGCCCTGCTGGCGGCCGGGTCGAGCGACACGGTGCGCTCCCGGATCTACACCGGCAAACCGGCTCGGCTGCTCAAGACCCGGTGGACCGATGCGTGGGCGGTGGACGGTGCGCCCGATCCGCTGCCGATGCCGCTGCAGAACATCCTGGTCAGCGAGGCCCACCAGCGCATCATGCGGGCCGAGGACCCGTCGGTGGTGTCGATGCCGGTGGGGCAGATCGTGGGCCGGATGAACGAGGTCCGACCGGTCGCGGACGTCATGGCCGACCTGCTGGCCGAGCTCGACAAGACCATCACCGGTCTCAACGACCTCCGCTGAGCGATCGGGACCGGGGTGTCACCCACCCCGGTCCCGATGCCTGCGCACCGGTGGTCCGTGGAACCGCAGTTTCAATTGAAACTGTGATCCGCCGTGCCTGGGAACCGCAGTTTCAATTGAAACTGCGGACCACCGGCGTGTCGGGACCTGTCCCACCGGCGGGTGAGATGAGTTCTGGTGTTCCAGCGGGGATTCGGTGTCCGGTTTCCGTTGGAGCAGCAGGTCGTTCTGCGGGAGTCGGTGGGGTTAGGGCCGGGGGACGTAGGTGGAGTCCTCGCGGTGGTAGACCGGGTCCTGGGTGTTGAGGGCTTCGGTCATCAGGTGGCGTTTGAGGATCTTGTGGGTGGCCGTGCGCGGGAGATCGGTCGCGAGGCGGATGTAGCGGGGCCACTGCTTGGGGCCCAGGTCCGGTTGGTCGGCGAGGAAGTCCGCCAGCTCGGCCGGGGTGAAGGCGGGGGTGGTGACCAGGGTGGCCATCACCTGGTCGCCGGTCTTCGGATCCGGGACCGCGTAGACCGCTGCTTCGCGGATCTCCGGGTGGCGCAGCAGGATTCGTTCGATCGGGGCGGTGGCGAGGTTCTCGCCGTCGACGCGGAGCCAGTCGGCGGTGCGGCCTGCGAAGTGGCAGAAGCCTTCGGCGTCCAGGTAGGCCAGGTCGCCGCTCCAGTACATGCCGTCGCGCATCCGGTCCGCGTCGGCGTCCGGGGCGTTGTAGTAGCCGGCGAACCAGCCGGAACCGGTGGTGTTGACCAACTCGCCGATGGCTTCGCCGGGGTTGAGCAGCTGTCCTTCGGCGGAGAACTCCGCTGTGGCGCAGGGCTTTCCGGTGTCCGGGTCCAGCACCGCCACGCCGTCCGGGAGGCGGCCGAGCGCGCCCGGCGGGGTGTCCGGGGTGCGGGGGATCGCGATGCCGCCCTCGGTGGAGCCGAACCCGTCGACCACCCGGCAGCCGAACCGCTCGGCGAAGCGCCGCACGTCCTGCTCGTTGGCCTCGTTGCCGTAGACCACGCGCAGCGGGTTGTCCGCGTCGTCCGGCCGCGGTGCGGTGGCGAGCACGTGGGAGAGCGGTTTGCCCACGTAGTTGGCGTAGGTGACGCCGAACTCCCGCACGTCGGGAAGGAAACCGGACGCCGAGAAGCGGCGGCGCAGGGCGATGGTCGCGCCGGCGGCCAAGCCGACCGCCCAGCCCGCCATCAGGGCGTTGGAGTGGAACAGCGGCATCGCCACGTACGCCACGTCGTCGCTGGTCAGCTCGAAGCGGTCGGCCAGCATCCGGCCGGGGAAGGCGATCTTGCCGTGCGTGCAGCGGACCGCTTTCGGGTCGCCGCCGGTGCCGGAGGTGAACACCAGCACCAGCAGGTCGTCGGGATCGGTTGCGACCGGGGCGATCTCGGCCCCGGCGTGCTCGGCGAGCAGGGCCGACCACGGGGGAGTGTCGACCAGCAGGACCGGAACGCCCAGGTCCAGGCCTGCGAGCAGGTCGGCGTGCGCCGAGTCGGTGAGGATCACCTGGCAGTCGGTCAACCGCACGTCGCGGGCCAGCGCCTCGCCGCGCCGCGTCGGGTTCAACCCGACCAGCACCGCGCCGGAGAGGGCCGCGCCGCCGAGCAGGAAGGCGAACTCAGGGACGTTGCCGAGCAGCACCCCGACGTGGAACGGGCCTGGGCCGCGCAGGGAGCGCAGCAGCGAAGCGTACTGCGCACTTGTGCGCACGACCTCGGCCCACGACCACGAGCGGTCCTCGAAGCGCAGACCGCAGTGCTCGTCCTTGGCGCGGTTCAGCAGGAGTTCGGTCACGGTCGGTGTCATGTCAACCCGCCAAAGCGTCGCCGAGCCGACCGAGCTGCACCGCTGCGCCACCGAGGGCGAACTCGTTGCGCTTGGCCGCCACGAAGTAGCGGTGCAGCGGGTGGTCGAGGTCGATCCCGACACCGCCGTGCACGTGGACCGCGGTGTGCGCGACCCGGTGCCCGGCGTCCGCCGCCCAGAACTTCGCGGTGGCCAGCTCCGCCTCGCACGGCAGTCCTTCGTCCAGGCGCCACGCGGCCTGCCACAGCGTCAGCCGGGCCGCTTCGACGTCGATGAACGCGTCGGCGAGCCGCTGGGCGACCGCTTGGAAGCTCCCGATCGGCCGCCCGAACTGCACCCGCTCGCGGGCGTACTCGCTGGTCAGCTCCAGGGCTCGGGAGATGACGCCGACCTGGTGCGCGCACATCCCGACGGTGGCGCGGGCGAGCAGCCAGTCCAGCACCGAGCGATCGTGCAGGACGTGGTCGTCGTCGACC
>NZ_JBEOVY010000533.1:0-3505 GCF_040295745.1 Saccharopolyspora sp. NPDC002686 | reverse complement strand
TCCCCGCCGCTCTTCCGATCTGGTTGCGCCTGGGCTAGCCCTGCGGGTGCCGTGGGCCCACGGCACCCGCAGCCGAGACGCTGGTCAGCGGGCGTCCACGAGGTCGCAGACGAAGACCAGGGTCTCGTTGGGGGCGATGACGCCGCCCGCGCCGCGCTCGCCGTAGGCCATGTGCGGCGGGATGACGAGCTGGCGGCGGCCGCCCACCCGCATGCCCTGCAGGCCCTGGTCCCAGCCCTCGATGACCTGACCGGCCCCGAGCTGGATCCGCAGCGGTTCGCCGCGGTTCCAGCTGGCGTCGAACTCCTTGCCGGTGCTGTGCGAGACGCCCACGTAGTGGACGGCGACCGCGGTGCCCGCGGTGGCCTCCTTGCCGTCGCCGACGGTGATGTCCTTGATCACCAGTTCGGCCGGTGGCTCACCGGTGGGCTTGGCGATCTTCGGCTTCTCGATGTTCACGGGTGTTCTCCCTCGATTCGCGGTTGCGTCGCTGCTGGGGAATTCTCCCGGACGATCCGATGTGGAGCGCAGGCGCCTGCCGGTGCGGGATCGGTGCTGCTACCTGTTCGCGAGCTGCGGTGACGGTCAGCCGGCCCAGGCCAGGGCCAGGGCGGGGACGGCCTGGTCGAGGAGCTCCGGGGGCAGGGCGAAGCTGAGCCGCAGGTGGTCGCGGTGGCGGCGGTCGGCGGAGAACATCGAGCCCGGGGCCACCGCGACCCCGTTCTCGCGGGCCAGTTCGGCGAAGGCGTCCGCGTCGGTGCCGGGCAGGCGCACCCACAGCGACAAGCCGCCCGCGGGCTGGGTCCAGGTCCACTCCGGGAGTGCCTGGCGCAAGGCGGCGGACAGGTGGTCGCGGCGGCGGGCCAGTTCGCCGCGCCAGGTCGCGAAGTCGTTGTGCCGCAGCAGTTCTGCGGCCAGCCGCTGGCTGACCGTGCTGGTCGCCAGGTCGCCGGTCTGCTTCAGCTCGGTGAGCTGGGCGCGCAGCGGTTCCGGGGCGACCAGCCAGCCCACCCGCAGCCCGCCCCACAACGCCTTCGACAGCGAGTGGACCTCGATCGTGCCGTGCGGGTGGGTGTCGGCGAACCGGCCGGGCGGCGCGCCTTCGTGCACCACTTCGGCCAGCGTGTGGTCGGCGACGACCGGCAGGTCGGCGGCCCGCGCGATCTCGGCCAGTTCCCGCACGCGCTCGGCGTCGGAGACCGCGCCGGTGGGGTTGCGGACGGCTTGCACGTAGGCGAAAGCGGGCCGGTGCCTGGTCAGCGCCTCGCGCAGCGCTTCGGGGAGCATGCCGCGCTGATCGGTGGGCACCGCGACCGGCCGCGCTCCGCAGCTGGAGATGGCGGCCAGCGCGCCGGGGTAGGTGGGTTCCTCGACCAGCACCGCTTCGCCGGGGCGGGCCAGGCAGCGGGTGCTCAGGTCGATGCCCTGCTGCCCGCCGCTGGTGATCAGCACGTCGCCGAGCAGTTCCAGCAGGCCCGGCTCGCCGAGCCGGTCGTAGCCGTGCCTGCTCGGGGTGTGCAGGAGCGCGGCGGGATCCAGCTTGGGCAGCTGCAGGTGCGCGGGGTCGGGCACGACCGATGTGGACAGATCGGCGAACACCGCGCCGGGGCTCAGCAAGCGGTCCATCGCCGAGGCGGCACCGGATGCGGCGAGGTAGGTGCCGCTGCCGTGCTTGCGCTCGCAGATCCCGTCCTCGAAGAGCGCGTTGAACGCGGCGGCGACCGCGCCGCGGCTGCACTCCAGCACGCGGGCCAGGTCGCGCTCGGAGGGCAGGCGGGTGCCGGGGCTGAGTGCGCCGGTGCGCGCGAGGTCGGTGAGCGCAGCGGCGAGCCGGCGGCTCAGCGGTCCGTTCCCGTGGCGGAGTCGGTCGCGGATCAGCGCGGCGAACTGGTCCACATCGGGGGAAGGCATGCGCGCCATTCTGCCGCAGGGAGGCTGTTTTCCTAGTGGTTGAGCGATCCACTTGCTAACGTGTCACTTGATCGTGAAGTGGCTTGTTCCACATCGCGAGATCGGCCACTTTGGCGGGAGGAGCAGCGATGGCGCTGACCGAGGCGGACCACATCTGGATGGACGGCGAGCTCGTTCCGTGGCAGGACGCCCGGATCCACGTGCTCAGCCACGGACTGCACTACGGCACCGGCGTGTTCGAAGGCGTCCGCGCGTACTCCACATCGGACGGACCGGCGCTGTTCCGGCTCGACGAGCACCTGGACCGGCTGTTCCGCAGCGCCAAGATGCTGCGCATGGCGTTGCCGTACGACAAGGCGGAACTGCGCGCGGCGACGGTGGAACTGGTGCGCGCCAACGGCCACCGCTCCTGCTACGTGCGCCAGCTCGCCCACCTCGGCTACGGCGCGATGGGCGTCGACCCCACCGGTGCTGAGGTGCAGATGTCGATCAGCAGCTGGGAGTGGGGCGCCTACCTCGGCGACGCGGCCGAGCAGGGCGTCCGGCTGATGACGAGTTCCTGGCGGCGCAACGATCCGACCGTGGTGCCGACCGCGGCCAAGGCCACCGGCCCTTATCTGAACTCCGCCCTGGCCAAGCTCGAAGCACGCGAGGCCGGCTTCGACGAAGCGGTGCTGCTGAGCACCGACGGGTACGTGAGCGAGTGCTCCGGCGAGAACGTCTTCGTCCGGCGCGGCGACGTGCTCTACACCCCGCCGTCCAGTGCCGGTGCGCTGGAAGGCATCACGCAGGACACGGTCGGGACGTTGGCCGCGGACCTGGGGATCACCGTGCGGCGCGAGAACCTGCTGCGGTCCGACCTCTACGCCGCCGACGAGATGTTCCTGTGCGGCACCGCGGCCGAGGTGACGCCAGTGCAGTCGGTCGACAACCGGGAGATCGGCGCGCCCGGCCCGGTGACCAGCAAGATCCGCGACGCGTTCAATGCCGCTGTGACCGGTGCGGACGAGCGCTACCGCCACTGGCTGACCTTCGTCGACGAGCGCGGCTGATAACCTCCGCCGCATGGGCTCCGCGCAGTGATCTCCACCCGCCGAACCGGCGGGTTCTCCGCGCACGACAAGGCGAAACCCGCCGGTCGTGCTGGTTTTTCACGCGTTGGAGGAGCTTTTCGTGCTGGAAGATGCCGAATTTCAGGTCCAGGTCGCCGATCGGCTCGCCGGGCTGCCGGGTGTGCGTGCGGTGAGCCTCGGCGGATCTCGCGCCCAGGGGACGCACCGCGACGACAGCGACTGGGACTTCGCGATCTACTACCGCGGCCGGTTCGAGCCGCAGGACCTGCGGGACGTCGGCTGGGCGGGCGAGGTGTCCGAGCTCGGCGCCTGGGGCGGTGGTGTGTTCAACGGCGGTGCCTGGCTGCGGATCGACGATCGACCGGTGGACGTCCACTACCGCGACCTCGACGTGGGGGCGCCCCAGGACGAGGCGGGCCCCCCCCGGCGGGGGGACTGGGCGGCGCAGAAGTTGAACCCGGCGGGCAGAACCGCCCACCTCGCGGGGGGCGCGGTCGCCCTCAACCCGGTCCACAACACCG
>NZ_JBEOVY010000532.1:0-3517 GCF_040295745.1 Saccharopolyspora sp. NPDC002686 | reverse complement strand
GTCGCAAGCCGGGCAGTACTGCAAACCCAAAGACAACATCCGACAACCGTCCTTTCCTATTGGAGTCCATCAAGACCCCCGGATTGCCTGAAAAACCAGGCAGCCGGGGGTCAACAAGGCCTCCCCGACGCGTTGAATTCGCGCCGAAAAAGGCATAGCTCGGCCCACTATGGAATAGTCAAAGAACAAACAGCCAGAACGGCTAGAGAAAAGAATTCGGAGAGAAGAGGGTCAGCCCGCGAGCTTGACGCCGGTCGCCTTCCACGCCAGGCCCGACATGGCACGGCCGTTCAGCTCGTTCTCCCAGTGCGAGATGCGCGGGTTGATGAACTCCACGATCGCGCCGTCCGGGATCTCCTCCTGAGGCTCGGTCTCCAGCGTCACGCGGATCTCGTCGCCCTTGCCCGCTCGGGTGCCGTCCGCCTTCTTGCGGGGCTTGGCGTGCACCGAGATCACGTACTGCGGGGTGCCCTCGAAGTCGGTCACCGTCTCGAACTCTCCGGTCTTCTCGTTCTTCCGGGTCTTGAGCTCCGGCTCCTCCAGCACCATCAGTCGGTAGCCCTCCAGCATCACCGGGATGTTCCGCAGCATCTTTGCCTCCACGAGTTGGCTTTTCAGAAGGTGGCCAGCTTGGCTAGCCATGTACAGATTAGACCAGCCTGGCTAGCCATGTCAAGAAGTTGGCCAACCTGGCTAGTCAGATCATGGATAGGTGCGATAACCTGGGAAAATGACGGAACTAGACCCCGACGACCCGCGTCCGCCGTACCAGCAGGTGGCCAACTCGCTCCGAGCGTCGATCCTCACGAAGAAGCTCATGCCGGGCGACAAGCTCGCGTCCCAGTCCGAGCTCGCGAAGCGGTACGGGGTCGCTCGCATGACCATTCAGCAGGCGCTGCGCATCCTCCGAGAGGAAGGGCTCGTCGTCTCCCGGCAGGGAAGCGGCGTCTTCGTCCGGGAGCGGACTGAGCGGCCTGTAGGTCTTCGGCCGCACCTTGAGCGCGCATTTGAGCAGCCCGAGGTGTCGATCGACTTTGCCGGATTCTCGGGCGAGACACTGCACGGCGCGTTGACGGAGCCTCTCGACAAGATCCGCAGTGGCCACGTCCGCCCGGAGTCGATCCGGGTACGCCTCCTCGTTCCTGACACGGAGGTGCCGTGGACCTTGCCGGCACGCGTCGACGACATGCAGGACAGCCCCGCGTTTCGTAAGCGTGCGAGCGGGATCATGCAGCGCCACACGCTCGCGATTGTCGATGCCGTAAATGAGATGGGCCGCCTAGGGCTCGTGCCGGACTCCAAGGCCGAACTTCGCGTGTACCCCGCGGTGCCGCTGTTCAAGCTCTACCTGATCAACCAGTCCGAAGCGTTCTTCGGGTACTACCCGGTGCGGGAGCACGTTGTTCAGCTCGACGGCGAAGACACGCCGATCTGGGACCTGATGGGCAAGGACGCGACCTTGTTCCACCACGCTGCCGAGCCAAACGAGGAGTCCCTGAGCGCCTTGTTCATTCAGCAGTCCCAGATGTGGTTCGACAGCATCTGGACGACCGTTGCTCGGGAAGTTCGCCGATGACTACGCCCCGGCAGATCGTTTCCGGCAGTAGCGCCGTGCTGCTGGACTTCGACGGGCCTGTCTGTTCAGTCTTTGGCGGCTTTCCGGATCACCAGGTCGCTGCGGAGCTTCGCGCCTTGTTCGATGGTGCTCTGCCGGACACGGTGGACCAGAGCCGTGATCCTTTCGACGTGCTGAAGTATGCAGCGACCACCGGCAACTACCCGGCTGCTGTGGAGCGACGGCTCACCGAGCTGGAGATCCGAGCTGTGGCCCTGGCTCCCCCGACGCCAGGCGCAGCCGACGTCATCGATGCCTTCGCGCAGCAGGCAATCCCGGTGGTCGTCGTGTCAAATAACTCCGCTGCCGCAGTCGAGGCGTACCTCCAGGAACACGGGTTGGCCGACAAGGTCGCAGGTGTTTCAGCGCGCGAGAGCGCCGACGTCGACAAGCTAAAGCCGCAGTCGTACCTCCTGTTGCAGGCGACGCGGTTGCTCGGTGTTCGGGCCGACGCGTGCGTGATGATCGGCGACTCGGCCACCGACATCAAGGCCGCGTGGAGTGCCGGGGCCAAGAGCATCGGGTTCGCGAACAAGCCGGGGAAGCGGACGCGGCTCTTGGATTGCCAGCCGACGGCCGTCATCGATCGGATGACTGAGCTGATCTAGCCGCCCCCTAGAAGTCTGAGCGGTGCTACGTGACTGGTGTCGGGTAGTGCCGCTTTCTCTTGCTCCTGGTAGTCCCGAGCGCACCAAGCACGGAAGTTCTCGACGGAGGCGAAAGAGCCGACCTCGCAGGTCTTGAACGGCTGTGCGTCGCGGATCTCGCCCGACAGCCGCCGGACGTACTCCACGTAACCGAAGACCAGGACGAACTTCCCGCCCGGCCACAAGTACATGTTCAGGCCGATTCCGAAGGTCCAACTACCTCGGTCCATCGACGCCTCCAGCATTTCGGACATTGAGGCCAGTCGGGCCAGATAATAAGGCCAGTAAGGCCACTCAGGCCAGCCAGGCAGCACAGGCCAATCTGCGGCCATACGTTCGGCTCATGCGGCTGCTCTCATCTGGTGAGCTGGCGAAGGAGCTCGGAATCTCCCGCCGGTCGATCAGTCGCTTCGCGGACGAGGGTCTGATCTCGATCGCACTCACCACGCCTGGCGGCAAGTACCGGTTCGATCTCGAGACTGTTCGAGCTGAACTACGCGAACTCGCCGAGAAGCGCCGCCAAGAGCGAAGTTGACTCCGTAGCGCGACCTCGTTTCATCCCGCTTTCGAGCCACGGGCCAGCTCTTCAACTGGCGATCATTCAAACTGGCGTTCTACTCTCGTGGCATCGGCGAGGTGGGGAAGACCGAGCCGATCACGCGGGCCGGTTGCGACACCCGAGCAGCGCGGCCCGCTCCTATTTCTTCACCGAGCGAGGGCGCGTGACTACTCAGGCTCAGGGCGACCGCTGTCGCTCAGGCCAAGACGCCATGGACGGAACCACTCCGCCGGGGGTGCGCTGACGCGCAGGCTTGATCACTCGAATGAGTAGTCTGTCCGACGGCGAGTTGCCCACGAGCGATTTCCTCGTGTTCGATGATCATGACCTTTCGGTCATCACCGAACATGAGGAGACATGATGCGCCTTCGCGCTGCCGCAACCGTTGCGGTTCTGGCATCCCTCACCTTCGGGGGCGCTGCCGTCCCCGCTTTCGCTGAAGCCGGTAGCACCCCCGAGACCGATGCGCCGTTGCCGATTTCAAGCAGCACTCGCAGCATCCAGGACCTACTCCCCCCCATTGGCATGGAGATTCCCTTTAGCTCTTTGGCCCTCAACACCCCTCCCACCTTCAAAGTCCCTTGTAGTCTCGAAGGAAAGCTGCAAATTCAAATTCCTCGCTGGGGATTCGTCATCGTGGAGTGTGTCTAAACTTTCTCTACTTCATCAAGGGCGGCCCCTGCGGGGCCGCCTGCC
>NZ_JBEOVY010000531.1:0-3533 GCF_040295745.1 Saccharopolyspora sp. NPDC002686 | reverse complement strand
GTCCACCTGACCCCCAGGGGTGGACCTTGACGCCCCCGCACTCCCGGTAACCCCCAGGCCGGTTGAGCGCGGGGGCGTCCCTACTGCGGCGGCCGAAACCCGCTAGCCGCCGAAGACGTCGGCCCCGCAGAGCCTGGGACGAACCAGTCCGGCGCCGGGTTCCGGGCTCACCCGGAGAGTTCGGTCAGCTTGCCGTCGGCCATCTCCAGGCGGCGGTTGGTCCGGATCGCGTCCAGCATGCGGCGGTCGTGGGTCACCAGCAGCAACGTGCCCGGGTAGGAGTCGAGGGCGGATTCCAGCTGCTCGATGGCCGGCAGGTCGAGGTGGTTCGTCGGCTCGTCCAGCACCAGCAGGTTGACGCCCCGCCCCTGCAGCAGGGCGAGCGCGGCGCGCGTGCGTTCACCGGGCGAGAGCGTGGTGGCCGGGCGCAGCACGTGGTCGGCCTTGAGCCCGTACTTGGCGAGCAGCGTTCGGACGTCGGCTGGCGGGGAGTCCGGCACTGCCGCGCAGAACGCGTCGAGCAGGGACTCCGAACCGTGGAACAGCGCGCGGGCCTGGTCGATCTCGCCGATGACGACGCCCGAACCGAGCGCAGCAGCTCCCGCGTCCAGTTCGACGCGCCCCAGCAGCGCGCCGAGCAGCGTCGACTTGCCGGAACCGTTGGCGCCGGTGATCGCGACGCGATCCGCCCAGTCGATCTGCAAGGTCACCGGGCCGAAGGTGAAGTCACCGCGCCGCACCTCGGCTTCGCGCAGGGAGGCGACGACCGCGCCGGAGCGGGGTGCCGCCGCGATCTCCATGCGCAGCTCCCACTCCTTGCGCGGTTCTTCCACGACCTCCAACCGCTCGATGAGCCGCTCGGTCTGCCGCGCCTTGGCCGCCTGCTTCTCGGATGCTTCGGAGCGGGTCTTGCGGCTGATCTTGTCGCTGTCGGTGGCCTTGCGGCGGGCGTTCCGGACGCCCTTGTCCATCCAGGCGCGCTGCATCCGGCCGCGCTCCTCCAGCGCGGACTTCTTGTCCGCGTACTCCTCGTAGGCCTCCCGCGCGTGCCGGCGCGCGACCGCACGTTCCTCCAGGTAGGCGTCGTAGCCGCCGCCGTAGAGGTTGATCTGCTGCTGGGCGAGGTCGAGTTCCAGGACCTTGTTGACGGTGCGGGCGAGGAATTCGCGGTCGTGGCTGACGACGACGGTTCCGGCTCGCAGTCCGCGCACGAACTCCTCGAGCAGTTCCAGACCTTCGAGGTCGAGGTCGTTGGTGGGTTCGTCCAGCAGGAACACGTCGTAGCGGGACAGCAGCAGCGAGGCGAGCCCGGCGCGCGCGGCCTGACCGCCGGACAGCGAGGTCATCGGCTGCTCGAGCTCGACGGCCAGACCGAGCTGGTCCACGACGCCTTCAGCACGTTCTTCGAGGTCAGCGCCACCTAGGCTCAGCCAGCGCTCCAGGCTCTCGGCGTAGGCGTCGTCCGCGCCGGCGGCGCCTCTGGTCAGTGCTTCGGTCGCGTCGTCCATCACGCGCTGCGCAGCGGCGACGCCGGTGCGGCGGGCGAGGAACTGGCTCACCGTTTCGCCGGGGCGGCGGTCCGGTTCCTGCGGCAGGTATCCGACGGCGGCGGTGGCCGGGGAGAGCCGCAGCTCCCCGTGCTCAGGTGCGTTCAGCCCGGCGAGCAGCCGCAGCAGGGTCGACTTCCCCGCACCGTTGGCTCCGACCAGTCCGATGACATCACCAGGAGCGATGACGAGATCCAGCCCGGAGAACAACGAGCGGTCGCCGTGCCCGGCGGCGAGGTTCGAGGCAACGAGAGTCGCAGACATGAGACTGCCGAGATTAGCAACCACCACCGCGGCGACTCCCGGAAAGCGGTGGCACGAGCTGGTTCTCGAGCCCGGCTAGGGGCGCCTCGCCAGGAAGTCCGCGATGTCGGCGGCGATCCGGTCCGGGTGTTCGCCGTTGACGGCGTGGGAGGCGTCCGGGTAGACGCGGACCGTCGCCTCGGGCAGCGCGCGTTCGGCCGTCGCGGTGGCCGTTCCGGGATCGTGCATGACGGACCGGCCGGCGATGATCGCCAGCACCGGCAGGTCGAGCCCGGCGAGCGCTTCTTCGGTGATCCTGCTGGGCTGCGGCAAGCGCAGCCGGTAGTGCTGCATGCCGGACTCGATCATCCGCGCGACCGGCACGTCCTCGACCGGAGCGCCGCCCGCCGTGTAGGAGTTGAAGCCGTCGCGCCACGACTTCGGCAGCCACGACAGGGCGGCCGGGAGGGAGCGCACGACGGTGCCCAGCGGCATGTCGTCGAAGACGAAGACCGGGTCGATCAGGGTCAGGGTGGCGACGAGTTCCGGCTGCCGGACGGCCAGGTTGGCCGCGTTCCACCCGCCGATGGAGAGCCCGACCAGGTGGAACCGGTCTTCGGGGAGCCCGGCGAGCGCCTGGTGCAGCCAGGCGGCCTGGTCCGCGTCGTCGACGATGGGACGGTCCTGGACGCTCCGGCCCGGCTCGCCGAGCAGATCCACGGTGTAGACGTCGCCGACCTCCAGCAGCGACGGCAGGTTGTCCGCCCACACCGGGCTCGCCGAAGCCCGTCCCGGGAGGAGCACCAGCGGCGCCGAGGCCTCGCCGCTGCCGGCGAAGCGGTAGAAACGGACGACGCCGTAGTCGGTGCGCACATCGATCGCGTCCTCGACCGCGGGCAGATCCCGAAACGCCTGGTCGTAGGCCGCCAGGAAGCGATCGCGCCCCTCCGCGCCGTCCCAGTGCCCCACCGGCGAGGGCGTGCGCATGGCGAAAGCGGCAACCACCACGGGCACGGCGACGACGCCCAGCGCGATCAACCAGCGGCGCCGGCGAGGCCGTTCCGAGTTGCCCACGATTCTCCCTGACCGATCGGTAAATCTTCTGACCGATCGGTAGAATATGGTGCGTGTCAAGGAGAGAACGAGCGGAATCCGAGCTCACGCTGACCGAGCGGGCCCGGCGCCAGCAGCTGATCGAGGCCACCGTCGAGCTGGTCGCCGATCGCGGTTACGCAGGTGCCTCCCTGTCGCGGATCGCCGAACGCGCCGGCATCACGAAGGCGGCCGTGCTCTACCACTTCCCGTCGAAGGACGCCGTCGTCCGCGCCGCGCACGAACACGCCCTGACCGCGCTGACCTCCCAGGTCGCGGCGGCCGTGGAAGCCGCGGACCCCGCGCACGGTCCGGCCGCCTACATCCGGTCGATGGTCGGCCACCTGCGCGAACACCCCCGGCACACCAGGATGATCATCGAAGCGATGACCAACGAGTCCGCCGAGCGCCAGCCCGCCGAGCGGTGGCGTCCACTCGCGCAGATCATCGAAGCGGCCAGGAGCGAGCGGACCCCGAAGGCCGCAGGTGACGAACGCACGCTCGCGATCATCATCGGCGGTGGAATCGACGCGATCGTCGCCGAGCAGCTCAGCGACCCGAGCTACGACACCGCGGAAGCTGCCGAAGAGCTCATCGACCTGGTCCAGACCAAGCTCTCCGCATGACCCCGCGTGCAGGGCGAAGTTCCCA
>NZ_JBEOVY010000530.1:0-3536 GCF_040295745.1 Saccharopolyspora sp. NPDC002686 | reverse complement strand
GCACCTCGTTGACCATCTCCGGGTCCAGCGCGGAGGTAGGCTCGTCGAAGAGCATCACCTTCGGCTTCATCGCCAGCGCCCGGGCGATCGCCACGCGCTGCTGCTGACCGCCGGAGAGCTGCGCCGGGTACTTGTCGGCCTGGTTCGCGATGCCGACCCGTTCCAGCAGCTGCAGCGCGGTCTCCCTGGCCTCGTCCTTGCTCTGCTTGCGGACCTTGATCGGCCCGAGCGTGACGTTCTCCAGGATCGTCTTGTGCGCGAAGAGGTTGAACTGCTGGAACACCATGCCGACGTCGGCCCGCAGCTCGGCCAGCGCTCGGCCCTCGGAGGGCAGCGCAACACCGTCGATCTCGATGCCGCCGGAGTTGATCGGCTCCAGCCGGTTGATCGCGCGGCACAACGTCGACTTGCCCGACCCGGACGGCCCGAGGACCACCACGACCTGCCCGCGGGGGACTTCCAGGTCGATCTCCCGCAGCACGTGCAAGGAACCGAAGTACTTGTCGACCGCGGACATCCGGATCATCGGCACGTCCGTGGAAGCTGCGGTCATTCAAACTCCTGAACGCATCAGAATGGGTTTCGTTGGCCGAAACTTAAGCCCCTTCGGGGGGATAGTCCAGATGGAAGGTGCCTTGACAGGTTGCAAGTAGGTTACGCTCCGCAGTCGCTTTTCGTGGGTGATCACTAACGCTCAGTAGCCGAACCGCGATCGACCTGGGCGCCGGGCGGGTGAATCCACGACATGACCAGGCGCTACCGTGGAACGGTGAGCACGAGGACGTACGAGATCCGCACCTTCGGCTGCCAGATGAACGTGCACGATTCGGAGCGGCTCGCGGGCATGTTGGAGGACGCCGGGTACGAGCGCGCCGGTTCGGGCGACGCCGACGTGGTCGTGTTCAACACCTGCGCGGTGCGGGAGAACGCGGACAACCGCCTCTACGGCACGCTCGGTCACATGCGCCCCGCCAAGGACCGCAACCCGAACATGCAGATCGCGGTGGGCGGCTGCCTGGCGCAGAAGGACCGCGACACGATCGTGAAGCGCGCCCCGTGGGTGGACGTCGTCTTCGGCACCCACAACCTCGGTTCGCTGCCGACGCTGCTGGAGCGCGCCCGGCACAACGGAGAGGCCGAGGTCGAGATCCTCGAGGCGCTCGACGTCTTCCCGTCGACGCTGCCCGCGCGCCGCGAATCGGCCTACGCCGGCTGGGTGTCGGTCTCGGTCGGCTGCAACAACACGTGCACGTTCTGCATCGTGCCCGCGCTGCGCGGCAAGGAGAAGGACCGCCGTCCCGGCGAGATCCTCGCCGAAGTGCAGGCGCTGGTGTCCGAGGGCGTGCTCGAGGTGACGCTGCTCGGGCAGAACGTCAACGCCTACGGCGTCGAGTTCGGCGACCGCTTCGCGTTCAGCAAGCTGCTGCGCTCCTGCGGGGAGATCGAGGGCCTGGAGCGGGTTCGCTTCACCTCGCCGCACCCGCGCGACTTCACCGACGACGTGATCGAGGCGATGGCCGAGACGCCGAACGTGTGCCCGCAGCTGCACATGCCGCTGCAGTCCGGCTCCGACCGGATCCTCAAGGCGATGCGCCGCTCCTACCGCTCCGAGCGGTACCTGAACATCCTGCGCAACGTGCGCGAGGCGATGCCGGACGCGGCGATCACCACCGACATCATCGTCGGCTTCCCGGGGGAGACCGAGGAGGACTTCGAGGGGACCATGGAGGTCGTCCGGCAGGCGCGGTTCTCCAGCGCGTTCACCTTCCAGTACTCCAAGCGACCCGGCACGCCCGCGGCGGACCTGCCCGACCAGCTGCCCAAGGAAGTCGTCCAGCAGCGCTACGACCGGCTGGTCGAGCTGCAGAACGAGATCTCCTGGGAGGAGAACAAGAAGCTCGTCGGTCGTCCGGTGGAGCTGCTGGTCGCCGAGGGCGAGGGCCGCAAGGACGCGGAGACCCACCGGCTGTCCGGCCGCGCCCGCGACGGGCGGCTGGTGCACTTCACGCCGACCGGTGCCGTCGACCGCGAGATCCGGCCCGGCGACGTCGTGCACACCACCATCACCCGCGCCGCCCCGCACCACCTGGTCGCCGACACCGACATCAGCGCGCACCGGCGGACCAGGGCCGGTGACCACTGGGAGGAGGGCGTGCGGCCGAAGACCTCGGGCGTCACGCTCGGCCTGCCCTCCTTCGGAGCACCGGCCGCGAAACCGGCCGCGGAACAGGGATGTGCGTGTTGAGCCGAGTTCAGGACGTGACGATGAGCAACGCCAAGATCGGCCGAGACCTGCTGCGCCCCATTGACCCGGGCGCCCGAGCGGTGCTGATCGCCTCGGTGATGCTGATGCTGGTGCTCTCCTCGCTGCTGCCGTGGGCCGGTGACGCCGCGGGCTGGCAGGTGCTGACCGGCCAGGCGTCCCCCGAGCTCAAGATCGGTCTGCTGCCGTGGCTGTTCGCGGTCAACTCCACGGTCGTCGGCCTGGGCTTCGGCGCGCTGGCGCTGATCACCCGCCGCTGGGTGTTCGCCTTCGCGGCGGGCCTGGCCGGAGCGGTGGTGACCTTCGAAGGCGTGATCGCGATCTGGTCCCGCCAGACCAGCGGCCAGCACGGCCCGTCGATCGGCCTGATCCTCGCGGTGATCTGCATGGCCGTCCTGGCGGTCCAGTGGATCAAGACCATCTGGACGCGCGACGAGGACTGAACTTCCTCGGTGCCGGGGCACCTTCGACCGCTGGTCGGAGGTGCCCTTCGCTTTTCGGCTGATCGGGTGAGCGCGCCAACCGGCCCGGTGCTCCGGACGTCCCACGGGCATGTCGAGAGATCTTCACTGGGACGGCGGCTACAACGTCCGCGACCTGGGCGGCCTGCCCGCAGGGGACGGGCAGCAGGTGCGTCGGGGCGCGGTCGTGCGCTCGGCGGGTTTGTCGTTCCTGACGGAGAAGGGCTGGACGCAGGTGTGGGAGCACGGGGTCCGCACCGTCGTCGACCTGACTAGCGAGGGCGAGGAGCGAGCTGACCTCGCGCCGCGACCGGCCGGTCTGACCAGCCTCAAGATCCCGCTGGACCCGGTGCACGACACCGAGTTCTGGGACTGCTGGGGCAACGGGCTGCACGGCACCCCGCTGTACTTCCGGCCGTTCCTGGACCGGTTCCCGGAGCGCACCGCGGAGGTCGTCAAGTCCATCGCGCACGCCGAACCGGGCGGCGTGATCGTGCACTGCTCCGCTGGTCGCGACCGGACCGGGATCATCTCGCTGGTGCTGCTGGCCTTCGCCGGGGTGGCGCCCGACGAGATCGTCGCCGACCACGCCCTCAGCGACGAGCGGTTGCGGACGATGTTCGAGCGGCTCGGTCGACCGGACCAGGAGCCGGTGATCAACGAGGTACTCGCCGAACGCGGCACCACCAAGCGCGAAGTGGTGCGCGCAGCGCTCGACGGCTTCGACGCCGAGGCCCACCTGCGCGCTGGCGGCTGCACCGACGCGGACCTGGCGGCTCTGGAGGAGAGGCTGCTCGCGCCGTCCGCATGAC
>NZ_JBEOVY010000529.1:0-3539 GCF_040295745.1 Saccharopolyspora sp. NPDC002686 | reverse complement strand
GGGGTGTCGGTCCCGGGCAGGACCGACACCCCACGTCGTTGCTGCGATCAGGCGGTCCGGCCGAGGACCGTGGTGTGCGGGACGCCGTCGAGGGCCTTGTCGAACTGCTCGATGACGTCGGCCAGCGGACCACCGCTGTCCGGGTGGACGCTGATCTCGTCGTCGACCACCGTGACGTGCTTGTCGAGCAGGAAGAAGCTCTGCACCGCGTGCCGGGCGCCGAGCGAGTGCACCACCGGGCGCAGGGCGTAGTCGATGGCCAGGACGTGGGCGACGGTCCCGCCGGTGGCCAGCGGCAGCACCGCCTTGCCCGCGAAGCCGAACTGCGGCAGCAGGTCCAGGAAGGACTTGAGCAGGCCGGAGTAGCTCGCCTTGTAGGTCGGGGTGGCCAGCACGATCCCGTCGGCCGCGGCGACCGCGGCGGTTGCTTCGGCGATGGCCGGGGCCCGGGTGTCGGCGCTGAGCAGCGCGTCCGCCGGGAGGGCCCGGACGCGCAGGTGCTCGACGCTGCGGCCGGCGCCGGACAGGCGCTGGGCGATGTGCTCGCCGATCCGCTCGGTCTTCGAGGTTCGCGACGGACTGCCGGAAATCACCAGAACTCTGGACACAGGTGCTCCCTGGGTTCGAACTCCTCCATTGTGGACTGATTCGCGCCTTCCGCTCAGGTGCGCGGAACTCCGGATCGACATGCCTGGGCGCAGACGCGCCGGAAGTCGACGTGCCGCCGCCTGGTGAGCACCGGGAACATCACGGACCAATCGTCGACTTCGCACCGAGCGGGTGTCAACGCTTCCCAGCAGCCGGGAGCAGCACCCGCCGGACCACAGTGGACGGAGAGGCAGCCGAGCACGGAGCGTGATCGCGAAGAGGTGTCGATATGGCCAATCCGCGAGCTCGACTTCGGCGTTTTGGCACTGGCGCACCGGTGTGCGGCGGGGAAAGCTGAGGGCGCGACACCGAAGGAGGAACGCATGTCGACAGCACCGCGCAGCACTGCGCTGTGGCACCCGTTCGCGGACATGTTCGAGGTCAAGTCCAGCCAGTTCACGGTCAGCCGGGCCGAGGGCGTCTGGGTCTACGACCAGGACGGACGCCAGTACCTCGACGGCACCGCGAGCCTGTGGTACGCCAACGTGGGACACGGCCGCACCGAGATCGCCGAGGCGGCGGCCGCGCAGATGCGCACGCTCGAGTCCTACTTCGTGTTCAACGACTTCACCAACCCGCCGTCCGAGGAGCTGGCCGACCGGCTCGCCCAGCTCGCGCCGGTGGACGACGCGAAGATCTTCCTCACCACCGGCGGCGGCGAGTCGATCGACACCGCCGCCAAGCTGGCCCGGCAGTACTGGGCGCAGCGCGGGCAGCCGCAGCGCACGCACATCATCAGCCGCGGCAACGCCTACCACGGCACCAACGGCATGGGCACCAGCATCGGCGGCATCGAGGTCAACCGGGCCGGCTTCGGCGACCTGGTCCCGGAGACCACCCGGGTGGCGCACGACGACGCCGAGGCCTTGCGCGAGGCCATCGAGAGCATCGGCGCCGACCGGGTCGCGGCGTTCTTCGCCGAGCCGGTGATCGGCGCGGGCGGCCTCTACCCGCCGGAGCCGGGCTACCTGGAAGCGGTGGCCAAGCTGTGCGCCGAGCACGAGATCCTGTTCGTGGCCGACTCGGTGATCTGCGGTTTCGGCCGCGTGGGCAGCTGGTTCGGCGTCGAGCGCTGGGGCCTGCGACCGGACATGATCACCTTCGCCAAGGGCGTGACCAGCGGATACCTGCCGCTGGGCGGCGTGGTCGCGTCCGATCGCGTGGCCGAGCCGTTCTGGGAGCACCCCGGCCGCGTGTTCCGGCACGGCGCGACCTACTCCGGGCACCCCACCGTCGCCGCTGCGGCGCTGGCCAACCTCGACATCCTGGAGCGCGAGAAGCTGCTGCAGCGCGCTGACGAGCTGGAACGCCCGCTGCACGACGCTCTGCTGCAGCTCGCCGACCACCCCGCCGTGGGCGAGGTGCGCGGTGGCGTCGGACTGCTGGGCGCGGTCGAGCTGGCGCCGGAGGTGCTGGCCGCCGACCCGGGCGCCGTCGGGCGCGCGCAGAAGGCGATCCGCGAGCTCGGCGTCATCGTGCGCCCGCTGGGCAAGGCGCTGGCGGTGTCGCCGCCGCTGACCATCGCCAAGTCCGAGATCGAAATGCTCGGCAAGGCGATCAAGGAAGGACTTGACACCATCGGATGACCTCGTCGGGGTGAATGCGAAGCACCGCATTCACCCCGAGCCGGGGACATTCGTCGCCGCCCATTCAGCGGCTGGACATCGGGCACTCATCCACCTGGAATATTCCCGTTGCAGAAAAGATACGCGGCGGTCTGTACCAGACCGGATTCGTCACGTACGTTTCTGTTCAGCCCTGCTGTCGCGGCCGTTGGCGCACCTGTTCGACACCACCTGCTGCGGTATCGAAAGATGCTGCGCCGCAACGCGATCGGCAGCCAAACGTCCACAGCAGACCATCGAGGGAAGTCGACATGCACCGAGTCACGTGAGGCTCGCACCGCGGCACCCGGCCGGGGCGCCGGGCAGCGCGTGGTGCACGCCTCGGAGAAATCGACATTCCCCGGAACCGGCCCGGCGAGCAGTGACTGAAAACCACCGCCCCTGTGCACGAGCCGCCCGAACGAGTTGGCAAAATACGGCTTCCGGGTGACGACGCGCAGCGGACGCGGATGGAGGACGACAGCCAGGTGAACACCCAAACCGCACAAGTCGACGACCTTCGGCTCATCGCACTGCCCAGCGCGGTCAGCTGCGCCGAGATGTTCGTCCGGTTCACCCTCGCCGAGTGGGCCCTGCGCGATCTGATCGACGAGACCACGCAGCTCACCACCGCCCTGGTCACCGCGGCCGTGGACAACGCGAACCAGGACTCGGCGGGCTTCATCACCGTGCGCCTGCGGCTCAGCGGCGACAGCCTCCTCGCCGAGGTCGAGGACGAGCAGGCCACCCTCCCGCCGGCGCTGGCGCCCGGGTTCGCCGGTGGCCGTTGCGGTTCGACCGCCCTGCGCGGCGGCGGCAGCGTCGTGTGGTGCGAGGTGCCGCTCCCGGGTGGGGTCTCGGCGGACTCGGTCCCGCTCCCCCGCCGCTCCAAGACCAAGCGCAGCCCGATGGCCGAACACCCGGCCGAGGAAACCGCCGAGATCGACCCAGAGGTCGTCAAGCGCCTGCTCTCCGGCCTCTCCAACGCCGACCTCCCCTAATCGGCCCCTGTTTCAGCTGGTCATGACACGTGAGCACTTTGGGGCGCTATAACCCCCCAAAGTGCTCACGTGCATCTACCAGGCGAAACGCACTCGCCCGGCCCTGATCAGGGCTCTTGATCTTTTGCCTGATCAGGGCTCTTGATCTTTTGCCTGATCAGGGCTCTTGATCTTTTGCCTGATCAGGGCTCTTGATCTTTTGCTTGGATTCGCCGCCAGGCGAATAGCCCACCCTCGAAGCTTGCACCGCCGCGGGTTCTCAGCGTTCGCCTGGCGAGGACGGCCC
>NZ_JBEOVY010000528.1:0-3574 GCF_040295745.1 Saccharopolyspora sp. NPDC002686 | reverse complement strand
TCCCATGCTGTCGAGAAAAGCCTCTAGCGAGTGTGTGCATGGCCCGTACCCGAAACCGACACAGGTGGTCAGGTAGAGAATACCGAGGCGGTCGGCTCGATCTGGTCGGAGAGGAGGGGGCTCTTCCGCGGGGTCGGTGGATGGGACTGCACCAGCGCGAAAAGGCGAATGCCCTCGCAAGACCCGGTCTTGCGAGGGCATTCGCCTCGAGAGCGGAGGATACGGGATTCGAACCCGTGAGGGCTATTAACCCAACACGATTTCCAATCGTGCGCCTTAGGCCGCTCGGCCAATCCTCCGTGCGGAAGCCTATCAGGGGCTTGCGCACCGCTCGCCGGTGGGGTTGACCGGCTTCTACTTCGATGTAAAGTACTTTCCAAGTAGAAAGTAGATGACTTGGGGAGCTGGGATGGACGAGGCGAAGTCGGCGTTGGTGGCGGCCGGTTTCGCCATCCGGAACGTCTACCTGGGCATCGGGCGCGACATCGCGGAGGGAAGGGTGCGGGCATGATCGACTCTGTCATCCACCCGCTGCCGAGGCTGTCGATCTGCGCCCTGCTGGCCGGTGGCGCGGACTGGGTGGAGTTCAAGGCGGTCCGCGACTCGACCGAGCTCAGCGACTCGATGCTGTCGAAGCACTCGCGGGCCCTCGAGGACGCCGGTTATCTGGAGGTCCGCAAGGGCGCTGTCGGGCGGCGGCCGCGGACCTGGTTCCGGCTCACCGACCAGGGCAAGGCCGCTTATCTCGGGCACGTGGCGGCGCTGCGCCGGATGACCGGGGACGTGCCCGCGGAGCAGTGAGCGAGGCCGCCTCGCGGAGCACTGCGGGCGTCGGGTTACACTGTCCGTGGACCTCGTGCGACGTCCATCCTGTGAACTCCCCCAGGGCCGGAAGGCAGCAAGGGTAAGCGGGCTCTGGCGGGTGCACGGGGTCCCCTTACTTTCCGGGCCCCTTCGGGCCCTTTCCGGGTTGTCGGTCGTACCGCGTAGGGTTCTGGTCGTGGCGCTCGCCCTCTACCGCAAGTACCGTCCCGCGACCTTCGCCGAGGTCGTCGGGCAGGAACACGTCACCGAGCCGCTGCGGACCGCGCTGTCCTCCGGCCGGATCAACCACGCGTACCTGTTCTCCGGGCCGCGCGGCTGCGGCAAGACCTCCAGCGCGCGCATCCTGGCCCGTTCGCTGAACTGCGCGCAGGGTCCGACGCCCGACCCGTGCGGCGAATGCGACTCCTGCATCGCGCTGGCCCCCGAAGGCGGCGGCAGCGTCGACGTCGTGGAGCTCGACGCGGCCAGCCACGGTGGCGTCGACGACACCCGCGAACTGCGCGATCGGGCCTTCTACGCGCCCGCCCAGTCGCGGTACCGGATCTTCATCATCGACGAGGCCCACATGGTCACCACGCAGGGCTTCAACGCCCTGCTGAAGATCGTCGAGGAGCCGCCGGAACACCTGATCTTCGTCTTCGCGACGACGGAACCGGACAAGGTGCTGACCACCATCCGGTCCCGCACCCACCACTACCCGTTCCGCCTGATGCCCCCGGGCGTGATGCGCGAACTCGTCGAGCGCATCTGCGGCGACGAGGGCGTCCAGGTGGAGCCAGCGGTGTTCCCACTGGTCATCCGGGCTGGTGGCGGCTCGGCGCGGGACACCCTGAGCGTCCTCGACCAGATGCTGGCGGGGGCGACCGAGCAGGGCGTCACCTACGAGCGGGCGGTCGCGCTGCTCGGCGTCACCGACGTGGCCCTGATCGACGACATGGTCGACGCGCTCGCGGCCGGAGATGCGGCGGCGGTCTACGCGACCGTGGACCGGCTGGTGGAAGCCGGGCACGACCCGCGCCGCTTCGGCTCCGACCTGCTGGACCGCCTGCGCGACCTGGTGCTGCTCAGCTCGGTGCCCGACGCCGGCGACCGCGGTCTGGTGGACGCGTCGGGCGACGAGCTGGAGAGGATGCGGACGCAGGCCGATCAGCTCGGCCCGGCGACCCTCTCCCGCTTCGCGGAGATCGTCCACACCGGACTGGCGGAGATGCGCGGAGCGACCGCGCCCCGCCTGCTCCTCGAACTCCTCTGCGCCCGGATGATGCTCCCGGCGGTGTCGGACGCGGAAACGGCGCTGCTGCAACGACTTGAGCGGGTCGAACGCCGAGCGACCCTGGCGCCCGCCGAAGGCGGAGCCCCGGCGGCCCCGGCGGAAGCCGCGCCAGCGGCTGACGGCGACGGTCGGCCGCGGCGGGTCTTCCAGCGCCCGCACGAGCGCGCGGCAGCTGCGCGAGCGGCGGAGGAAGCCGGTGCTGCGGAGCAGAGCGGCGCGACTGGACAGGGCGATGGCGCTGTTGCGGCGCAGCCGCAGAGCGGTGGAGCCGCGCAGGGCAGCGGAGCTGCGGAGCAGCAGAGCGATGTTGCGGCTCAGGCTCCGGCCGGTGCGACAGGCGGAGCTGCGGAGCAGCGGAGTGGTGCTGCGGAGCAGCGGAGCGAGGTTTCCGGCGGAGCTTCGGCGCAGCCGCAGAGCGGCGCAGCGTGGAGTGGTGCCGCCGGAGGCGGTGCTGCGGCGTCGCAGAGCAGTGGAGCTGCGGAGCAGCGGAACGGCGTTGCCGGTGGTGCTGCGGCTGCGGCGGAGCCGCAGAGCAGCGCTGCGAACGCGAGCCGTGGCGGCGGAGCCGCTGAGGCGCAGCGCGGCGGAGCGGCGCCTGCCGCGGCGGGAGCCGCGGGCGGGTACGACGCGGCGAAGGTGCGGCAGGTGTGGAGCGAGGTGCTGCAGGCCGTCGCGAAGCTGAACCGGCCGACGCAGGCGCTGTTGCTCAACGCCACCGTGCAGGACCTCAGCGATGGTGCGCTCGTGCTGTCGATGCCGACGTCCGGGCTGGTCAAGCAGTTCGCGCAGCAGCGGCGGCTGGACTTCGTCCGGCAGGCGTTGTGCCAGGTCATCGGCGATGCCGAGTGGGAGATCCAGTGCGTCGAGGCCGGTGCGGCCCCGCCGCCCGCTCCGGCGCGCCAGGCCGCTCCGAAGCAGCCCCTGCAGCGCAAGTCGACCGCTGCCGCCGCCGAGTCCGCGAACCCGGCGCCCGCCGAGCAGCCGAACAACCAGGCCCCCAGCCGTCCGAGCGCTCAGCCGTCGCGCCCGTCCAACGGGCAGGCACGGGGCCAGGCGCCGCGCCAGGGCACGGTGCCGCGGCCGCCGGAACCGGATGACATCCCGCCGCCGCCCGAACCGCCGGACGACGAGCCCCCGCCGCCGGACGACGTCCCGCCGCCCCCGGAGCCGACCAGGCGTCCGGAGCCGCAGCGCGCCCCGAAGCCGGTCACCGACGACGAGGAAGACCCGGAAGCGATGCTCGCCGAGTCCTCCCCATACGACGCGAACACCCCGGTCGGCCCGGACCCGGAAGCCGCCGCGGTCGAGCTCTTCGAACGAGAACTGGGCGCCCGCCGAATCGACAACTGACCCGCCTCCACCAGAAGTCCGGCCCCCTCTCCCGAGCACTGCCTCGCTCCGAACGAGTGGGACAACTACATGCCGGGTTACCGCGGCACCGGTTTCTACTGGCACTCCGATTTCGAGACCTGGCAC
>NZ_JBEOVY010000527.1:0-3590 GCF_040295745.1 Saccharopolyspora sp. NPDC002686 | reverse complement strand
TTTGTTTATATTTTGGGTTTCACACCCCCACAAAAATAACACCCGACCCCTGGGCACCGGCCGCGGCGAGTAGGCTCGTCGGAGATCTCTGCGAGCTGTGGAGTTGAACCTCTGCTGATGGCCAAGTCCAAGCGCGGGGGCGATCCGGACGGACCGCCGCGCCCCCAGGTGAAGCCCGTCGTCTGGGCCGCGGCCGTACTCGGTGTTCTCGCGTTGTCGCTGATGGCCGTGGCCATCCCGGTCAACGCCGCGGTGCTCGGGATGCCGGTGGTGCTGGCGTTCCTGCTCAGCACCGCACAGGTCGGATCCATCGGCATCGCGTTCGTCCGCCCGCAGGCCGCGATCGCCATCTCCTGCGCGGCCCTGTTCCTGCTCGCGCTGGCGGCTCCCAGCGACGATCCCGCGGCCATCTGGCCGGTCTCGGTGACGACGCTGATCGGCCAAGCGCTGCTGATCAGCGCGCTCGGCGTGCGCTGGGGATGGCAGACCGGCCTGCAGTGCTGGTTCGGTGGCGCCGTGGCCGCGAACGGGGCCGCCGTGCTCGTCCCGCACGCAGTGGCGGCGATTTCCGTCGTGGGGAACCTCTTCCTGTTCGGCGCGGTCACCGGTGGCGCGCTCGGAATCGCGCTGGTGGTGCGGCAGTGGCGGCAGATCTCCGCGCAGCTCGTGCAGGAGCGCAGGCTCACCTCCGACGAGCACGCCAAGCGCGTGATCGCCGAGGAGAAGACGCGGATCGCCCGCGAGCTGCACGACGTGATCGCGCACAGCATGTCGCTCATCAGCGTGCAGGCGACCACGGCGCAGTACCGGCACCCGAACCTCGAGCCGGCGCTCGTCGCCGAGTTCGACGAGATGGCGGCGGCGTCCCGGCAGGCGTTGCGCGAGATGCGCAGCGTGCTGGGGGTTCTGCGGGACGACCGGAGCGGCGGCGAACTCCTCCCGCAGCCGGGTTGGGCCCGCGTTCCGGAGCTGATCGACAGCGCTCGCCGCGCGGGGATGGACGTCACTGCGCACGGCGAGGAGTTGCTGGAAGACGGGGCGGGCAGCGAGATCGCCGGTATCTCGGCGTTCCGCATCGTGCAGGAGGCGTTGAGCAACGTCACCAGGCACGCCCCCGGTGCACCCACCGAAGTGCAGTTCACCCGCTCCGGCGGTGAGCTGACGATCGTCGTGCGCAACGGCGCTCCGGAACGGGCGGTGTCGCCGGTGCCGGGCGGTGGGCACGGCCTCGTCGGCATGCAGGAGCGGGCCTCGGTCGTCGGCGGCAGTGTCCACTTCGGACAGCTCGACGGCGGCGGCTACGAAGTACGAGCGGTTCTCCCACTGCACGTGGGCGACGATGCGCGGGAGCGGGAAGTCCGATGACCATCAAGGTTCTCGTCGTCGACGACCAGGCGATGGTGCGGGCCGGGTTCGCCGCCCTGCTCGGCTCCCAGCCGGACATGGAAGTGGTGGGCGAGGCGGACAACGGCGCCCGGGCGATCGAGATCTCGCACGCCCGCCACCCGGACGTCGTCGTGATGGACGTGCGGATGCCGGTGCTCAACGGGATCGACACGACCCGGCAGCTGGTGAACCCGCCCGCCGCCGTCGAGCACGTGCCCCGCGTGCTGATGCTGACGACCTTCGACATCGACGACTACGTCTACGAAGCGATCCGGGCCGGGGCCAGCGGATTCCTGCTCAAGGACGCACTTCCCGCCGACCTCGTCTCGGCCGTGCGGGTGGTCGCCGCGGGTGATGGGCTGCTGGCGCCGACGGTGACGCGCCGGATGATCGAGCACTTCGCCCGCTCCGCCCCGCCGCGCCCGGCCACCGCACCCCGCCTGGCCGCGCTCACCGAACGGGAGCGCGAGGTGCTGGTGCTCGTCGCGCAGGGGCTCACCAACGGCGAGATCGCCGACGCGCTGTTCATCGCCGAGCAGACCGTGAAGAGCCACGTCAGCCGCATCATCGGCAAGCTGGACATCCGCGACCGGGTGCAGGCCGTCATCGTCGCCTACGAATGCGGCCTGGTCTCGGCCAACGGCAGCTGACCGTACCCGGGATTGATCACCCCCTACCGCGGTAGGGGGTTCGAATGCGCTCCGCGGATGGACGCGGTGCGGGTCGCTGGATTCATACGCTCCTCCCGTCCGGAATTCGTCCGGACTTCTTCACTGGGGAGAAGCGAAAGTGGCTGCTACGCGCACGTCTTCTGCACCGGCACCGACCGCCGCTCCAGGGGCGTCCCGGGACCGGGTTCTCGACCTGGTCAGGGCCGGTTGCCTGGTGGTGGTCGTCGTCCTGCACGCGACGATGGCGGGCATCGAGATCGGCCCGTCGGGAACTCAGATCACGAATGCGCTGGAGAACCAGCCGTGGTTCACACCGGTTTCCTGGATCGTCCAGGTGATGCCGCTGTTCTTCGTCGTCGGCGGGTTCGCGGGCATCACCCAGTGGCGCCGGATGCGCAGTGCTGGTGCGGCACCGGCCGACTTCATCCGGGTCCGCCTGACCCGGCTCGCCCGGCCCGCTCTCGTCGCCTTCGCCGTGATCGCCGGTGCGCTGGCGGTGGCGAGCGCGGCAGGTGTTTCGCCGGACCTGTTGGCGCAGCTGGGTTTCCGGCTGAGCCAACCGATGTGGTTCATCGGGGTCTACCTCGGAACTTCCGCCCTGGTGCCGCTGCTGTCCCGGCTGCACGAGCGAGCACCGCGGGCGACGCTGGCGCTGCTCGTCTCGGCCGCGATCGGTGTCGACCTGTTGTCGATCACCACCGGTTCGCCCGCGATCGGGTTCGCCAACCTCGCCTTCGTCTGGCTGGCCGTCCAGCAGATCGGGTTCTGGTACGCCGACGGCTGGTTCCGGTTCCGGTCCCACGGCCAGCTGCTGGGCATGGCGCTCGGCGCGTTCGCGCTGCTGCTGACCAGCACCACCGCCGGCCCCTATCCCGCCGACATGCTGGCCAACCTCAACCCGCCGACCATCAACCTGGTGCTGCTCGGCGTCGTCCAGGTGTGCCTGTTGTCGCTGGTCAGCGCGCGTCTCGCGGTGCTCGTGAGCCGACCGCGGTTGCGCGCCGCCGTCGACGTGATCGGCAAGCACTCGCTGACCGCCTACCTCTGGCACATGCCCGCACTCTCGCTGCTCGCCGCCGGGCTGCTGGCGCTGGGATCCCCGTGGCCGGAGCCGCTCGGCACCTCGTGGTGGCTGACCCGCCCCCTGTGGCTGGTCGGGATCGCGCTGGTCCTCGTCCCGCTGGCCGCTTGGGCGGGCCGTTTCGAGCGCGGCCCCATCGGCCCTGGTCCTCGCACTCCCGGACGCGCCTCGGCAGGTGTGGTCATCGCCATCGCTGCCGTCGTCGCGGTGCTCGCCGCCGGATTCACCACCGTCTCGGCGACGTGCGGAGCGCTCCTGCTGCTGGTAGCGCTGCGCCTGCAACGATCCGCACCGCTGCAGCCGGTGTTCAGCTGATCCCCCTGCGCCGGACGCAAACCTTCCGCTCCCCCTACGCAGCGACCAAGTGCGCCGGTGCGGGTTGCGAGGTGGGGGGTGGGGGTATTTGTTTTGTATATAGCCCCCCAATACAAAGCACCCCGGGGACCGAGGAG
>NZ_JBEOVY010000526.1:0-3597 GCF_040295745.1 Saccharopolyspora sp. NPDC002686 | reverse complement strand
AGTGGCCGCGGCTCGCCGCGCCGAGGGCGTCGCCGGGGTCGTCGTGATCACCTCCGATCCGAGGCTGACCGCCGAGTTCACCGCCGCGGGCGTGGACGTGATCCCGGACTCCCCCGCTGCCGGGCTCAACGCGGCGCTGCGGCACGGCGACGCCGAGCTGCGGGTGGCCCGGATCGGGGCGCTGCAAGCGGATCTGCCCGCGCTGCAGCCGGACGACCTCGCCGCCGCCCTCCGCGCCGCCGGGGCGGACCGGTCGTTCTGCACGGACCGGCACGGCACCGGCACCACGCTGCTGCTGGCCGAGCCGGGGCGCCCGCTCGCTCCGCGCTTCGGCCCCGGTTCGGCCGACGCGCACGCCGAATCCGGCGCGAAGCCGCTGCTCGGACCGTGGGACTCGCTGCGCTGCGACGTGGACACCGAGGCCGATCTGCGCGCCGCCCGCGCCCTCGGACTCGGTCCGCGAACTGCTGCCGCCACCGCGTGAACCACCGATTCCGCGCGAATCCGGCAGCGGGTCCCCGTCGGGGCACAACAGCGACGCGAAACGCCCATGAACTCTTTTCACAGAAATCGGCTGAACCGGTTCGATGAGCGACAATGGACGGGTGAGCACCGACAGCACCGGCCGGGCCGAGCAGCCCGCCGCACGAAGCACCAGTGGCCGGTCCACTCACCGCGCATCGAGCCCGGCGCAAGGTGATCCGAGCCCGGCCTCCGAGGGCGCCCGCGTCCCGTCCGCGCCGCCTGCGGTGACGCGCGCGGCGGCGACCACGGACCTGCCCGAGGACCGCTACCTCAACCGCGAGCTGTCCTGGCTCGACTTCAACGCCCGGGTGCTGGCCATCGCCGAGGACAAGTCGCAGCCGGTGCTCGAGCGCGCCAAGTTCCTCGCGATCTTCGCGTCCAACCTGGACGAGTTCTACATGGTGCGCGTCGCCGGGCTGAAGCGGCGCGAGGAGACCGGGCTGGCGGTGCGCAGCGCCGACGGGCTCACCCCGCACGAGCAGCTGACCCGCATCGCGGCCCGCAACCAGGACCTGATGGAGAAGCTCAGCCGGGTCTTCCTCGACGAGCTGGTGCCCGAGCTGGAGGCGCACGGCGTCCGGATCCTGAACTGGTCGGAGCTGGAGACCGCCGACCAGGAGAAGCTGACCCGCTACTTCGAGGACCACATCTTCCCGGTGCTCACCCCGCTGGCGGTGGACCCGGCGCACCCGTTCCCCTACATCTCCGGGCTGTCGCTGAACCTCGCGGTCACCGTCGCCGACCCGGACGCCGGGTTGCGCCGCTTCGCCCGGGTGAAGGTGCCGGACAACGTGCCGCGGCTGATCCGCGTCGAATCCGACCGGGAGACCGAACGCGCCACGTTCCTGCCGCTGGAGGAGCTCATCGCCGCGCACCTGGGGAAGTTGTTCCCCGGAATGCGGGTCGCCGAGCACCACATCTTCCGGGTCACCCGCAACGCCGACCTGGAGGTCGAGGAGGACCGCGACGAGGACCTGCTGCAGGCCATGGAGCGGGAGCTCGCGCGGCGCCGCTTCGGGCCGCCGGTGCGGCTCGAGGTCACCGACACGATGAGCGAGAACATGCTCGAACTCCTGCTGCGCGAGCTGGAGGTCGACCAGCACGACGTGGTGGAGGTCAAGGGCCTGCTGGACCTGTCGTGCCTGTTCCAGCTGGAGCGGTTGCACCGGCCGGACCTCAAGGAGCAGCCGTTCGTTCCCGCGACGCACCCTGCGTTCGCCGAGGGCCAGACGCCCAAGAGCATCTTCTCCACGCTGCGCGAGGGCGACGTGCTGCTGCACCACCCCTACGACTCGTTCTCCACGTCGGTGCAGCGGTTCATCGAGCAGGCCGCGGCCGATCCGCACGTGCTGGCCATCAAGCAGACGCTGTACCGGACCTCCGGTGATTCGCCGATCGTCAACGCCCTCATCGACGCCGCAGAAGCCGGCAAGCAGGTGGTGGCGCTGGTGGAGCTCAAGGCCCGCTTCGACGAGCAGGCGAACATCCAGTGGGCGCGCACCCTGGAGCGCGCCGGGGTGCACGTGGTCTACGGCCTGGTCGGGTTGAAGACGCACTGCAAGACCGCGCTGGTGGTGCGCCAAGAGGGCTCGACGATCCGCCGCTACTGCCACCTCGGCACCGGCAACTACAACCCGAAGACCGCGCGCATCTACGAGGACCTGGGGCTGCTGACCGCTTCCCCGGAGATCGGCGCCGACCTCACCGACCTGTTCAACGTGCTCACCGGGTACGCCCGGCACGGCGAGTACCGCCGAATCCTGGTGTCCCCGCAGGGCATCCGCAACGGCATCGTGGAGCGCGTGGAGGCCGAGATCGAGCGGGCCCGGCAGGGCCTGTCGTGCGGCATCCGGATGAAGGTGAACTCGCTGGTCGACGAGCAGATCATCGATGCGCTGTACCGGGCTTCGCTGGCCGGGGTGCCGGTCAAGGTCGTGGTGCGCGGCATCTGCTCGCTCAAGGCGGGCGTCGAGGGCCTCAGCGAGAACGTCGAGGTGCGCTCGATCCTGGGCCGCTTCCTGGAGCACTCCCGCGTGTTCCACTTCGTCGGCATCGACGAGCGCTGGATCGGCAGCGCGGACATGATGCACCGGAACCTGGACCGCCGGATCGAAACCCAGGTGCGGGTCACCGATCCCAAGCTCACCGCCCAGCTGGACGCGCTGCTCGACTCGGCGATGCACCCGGCGACGCGCTGCTGGGTGCTCAACGCCAAGGGCGACTGGGAAGCGTCGCCGCGCAGCGGGGAGCAGGTCCGCGACCACCAGGTGGAGATGCTGCGCCAGCACGGGGCGCGCGAAGGCGCCGTGGGCCGGACCGACCGCTGAGACTGCTTAGAGGACGATGAGCGTGACCGAGAACCAGCCGGGTACCGAGAAGATCGACGGCGAACCGACTGATGTCCCCGGCCGAACGGTGCGGGCCGCCGGAGCGGTGCTGTGGCGCGACGGCAGCGGCGGCCCGGAGGTCGCGGTGGTGCACCGCCCCCGCTACGAGGACTGGTCGTTGCCGAAGGGCAAGCTCGACCCCGGCGAGCTGCCCGCGCACGCGGCGGTCCGCGAGGTCGCCGAGGAGACCGGGTTTTCCTGCGTGCTGTCCCGTTTCCTCACCCGGGTGAACTACGCGGTGCCCGCTGCGGGCGGAACCGCGGAGAAGGTCGTGGACTACTTCGCCGCCCGCGCCTGCGGCGGGTCTTTCGCGCCGAACAGCGAAGTCGACGAACTGCGCTGGCTCCCCGTCGCCCGGGCGCGGGAACTGGTCAGCTACCCGCACGACGGCCGCGTGCTCGACGTCTTCGAGCAGCTGCCGACCGAGCTGGCGACGGTTCTGCTGGTCCGCCACGCGAAAGCGGGCAAGCGCTCCGACTGGAACGGCGACGACGTCCTGCGCCCGCTCACCGAAGCGGGGCGGCAGCAGCGGGACGCGCTGCACTCCCTGCTGCCGCTGTTCGGCCCGACGCGCGTCCACTCCGCGCCGCGGCTGCGCTGCGAGCAGACGGTGGCGCCGATCGCGGCGGACCTGGGCGTCGACATCGAGCCCGAACCGCTGTTCTCCGAGGAGGGATTCGTCTCC
>NZ_JBEOVY010000525.1:0-3603 GCF_040295745.1 Saccharopolyspora sp. NPDC002686 | reverse complement strand
CGAGCAGCGGACGGACGACGCGGTGCGGCTGCTGGAGCGGATCGTCGACGGCGGGCATCCGCTGCTGCTGCCGTGGTCGGCGGCGCAGCTCGGCGCCGAAAGCGCTGGAGAGCACGAGCCCGGCAGCGGCGGGCAGCGCGCTGATGTTGAAGGCCAGCACGACCAGCGCGCCGAGGATGTAGGCACCGGCCATGAACGGCACGATGACCTCGACGAACTTCACGATGCGCTGCCGCCCGCCGATGACGATGAACGCCAGCGCCGCGGTGATCACCAGACCGGTGATCCACGGGTCGACGCCCAGCGCGGAGTCGAAGCTGCTGGAGATGGCGTTGGACTGGACGCCGGGCGCCAGCACCGCGTAGAGCAGCGCGGCGACGGATGCGGCCACGACGGCGACCTTGCGCAGGCCGAGGCCCTTCTCGATGTAGTAGGGAATTCCGCCCCGGAACTGCCCGTCGATCCGGCGCTTGTAGATCTGGGCGAGGGTGGACTCCACGAACGCGGTCGCCCCGCCGAGGAAGGCCATCGCGGCCATCCAGAACAGCGCCCCCGGCCCGCCCGCGGCGATCGCGGTCGCCACGCCGGCGATGTTGCCGACGCCGACCCGGCTCGACAGCGTCAGCGACAGCGCCTGGAAGGGGGAGATCCCCTCCTCGGACTTCTCCCCCTTCAGCAGCTGCCGGAGCATCTCGGGGAGCAGGCGGATCTGCATGCACCGGGTCAGGAACGTCAGCAGCAGCCCGAAGCCCAGCACCAGGACGATCAGCGGTGTCCAGAGCCAGTCGTTGATCTGCGTCAACACATCCATCCGCGTGGTCCTCCTCGTTGAGCCGGCGAATGAGCGGTGTGACATATAACATTGCACAGAATCCGACGTCTAGTCCCACCAGCGAAAACGATGCGCAACGGAGGCACCGAACATCGCGCACGAGCCGGAGAGCGGACGCGGAGGGACAAGTCGGGCGGCCCGGATCGGGGTCTTGTCAGCGCTCAGTGCAATGTCACATACTACGGCCGTTCGCATCTCCCCCTTGAACGAAGCGGAGGCTCGATGACCGAGCAGCTCAAGCCCTGGCACGGCATCCACGTCGCCTCGGCCCTGCAGTTCGACGACGACCTTGCGGTCGACTACGACGGCTTCGCCGAGCACGTCCAGTGGCTCGCCGCGAACGGGATGCACGGCATCACGCCGAACGGCTCGCTGGGCGAGTACCAGACGCTGACCGCCGAAGAACGCGCCCGCGTGGTGACCACCGCGATCGAAGCCGCACCCGAGGGCTTCCACGTGATGCCCGGTGTCGCCGCCTACGGCGCGCTCGAAACCCGCCGCTGGGTGGAGCACGCCGCCGAGGCGGGTGCGCACTCGGTGCTGATGCTGCCCCCGAACGTCTACCGGGCCGACCGCGAAGCGATCGTGGAGCACTACCGGATCGCGGCCGAGGTCGGACTTCCGATCGTGGCCTACAACAACCCGTACGACACCAAGATCGACCTCTCCCCCGCGCTGCTGGCCGAGCTGCACGCCGAGGGCTACATCGTCGGGGTCAAGGAGTTCACCGGCGACGTGCGGCGGGCCTACGAGATCAAGGAGCTCGCGCCCGAGCTCGACCTGCTGATCGGCACCGACGACGTCCTGCTCGAACTGGGCCTGGCCGGTGCGGTGGGCTGGATCGCCGGCTACCCCAACGCCCTGCCCGCGGCCAGCCTCGAGCTCTACGAGCTGGCCACCTCCGGCAACCCGGCCGACATCGCCAAGGCGCTGCCGATCTACCGCGACCTGCACCCGCTGCTGCGCTGGGACTCCAAGACCGAGTTCGTGCAGGCGATCAAGCTGTCGATGGACGTGGTCGGCCGCAAGGGCGGCAAGTGCCGTCCGCCGCGCTCGCCGCTGGCCCCGGAGAGCGCCGACAAGGTCATCGCCGACACCAAGGACGTCCTGGCCAAGGGCTACAAGTGAGCTGCCGGGGTGGGGCGGTGGCGTCCCACCCCGGCTCCTCCCACGACCACCGCGCACCAGACGGGAAGGCACCACCGATGACGACCACCGAGCCGCGCGCGCTCACCGCCCCGGCAGAACCGACCACCGCCGGGGAAGTCGACCGGATCGTCGCAGCATCCGCCGAAGCCGGGCGCGTCTGGGCGAGCACCAGTCGCACCGACCGCGCCCGCGTGCTCGACGCCGTCGCCGACGCGCTCGACGCCGCAGCACCGGTGCTGATCCCGACCGCACAGCGCGAAACCCGCCTGGCCGAAGGCAGGTTGACCGGTGAGCTCAAGCGCACCACGTTCCAGCTCCGGCTGTTCGCCGAGACGATCCGCGAGGGCGGCTACCTCGACGCGCGGATCGACCACGCCGACCCGGAGTGGCCGATGGGCGCACCGCGTCCGGACCTGCGCCGCTCCCAGGTCCCGGTCGGCCCGGTCGTGGTCTTCGCGGCCAGCAACTTCCCGTTCGCCTTCAGCGTCGCCGGGGGTGACACCGCGTCCGCGCTCGCCGCGGGCTGCCCGGTCGTCCTGAAAACCCACCCCGGACACCCGGATCTGTCCGCGACCACCGGTGCCGTGGTGCGCGATGCGCTGGTGCGCGCGGGCGCACCGGACGGGCTGTTCGACCTCGTCTGGGGCGAAGAAGCCGGCCGGGCCGCCCTGTCGCACCCGCTGGTCAAGGCGGGCGCCTTCACCGGTTCCCTCGCGGGCGGGCGGGCCCTGTTCGACGTCGCCAGCTCGCGCCCCGAGCCGATCCCTTTCTTCGGCGAATTGGGCAGCGTCAACCCGGTTTTCGTGACCCGCGCCGCCGACGAGGCCCGGGGCGCCGACATCGCCGCGGAGTTCGTCGGCTCCTTGACCCTCGGGGCCGGGCAGTTCTGCACCAAACCCGGGCTGCTGCTCGTTCCCAACTCGGCCGCGGTCACCGAAACCTTGCGCGGCACCGAGCTGTCGCAGTCCGCACCGATGCTCAACGACCGCATCGTCGCCGGCTACCACAAGACCCTCGAAGCGTTGAGCGCCAAACTCGGTGTCGAGGTCTTGCGCAGCGGCCCGAGCCCGGACGGCGAGGCGCCGACTCCGACGCTGCTCACCACCGACGTCCCCACCCTGCTCGCCGACCTCGACGGTCTGCTCACCGAGTGCTTCGGCCCGGCCGCGCTGGTGGTGACCTACGACGACGAGCAGGAACTCGTCCAGGTCGCCGAGGCCATCGACGGTCAGCTCACCGCAACGCTGATCGCCGAGGACACCGACGCCGTCGCCGCCGACCTCACCCGGGTCCTGGTCGACAAGGCCGGACGTCTGCTGTGGAACCAGTGGCCCACCGGGGTTTCGGTGACCTACGCCCAGCAGCACGGCGGCCCCTACCCCGCCACCACCGCCCCGGCGACGACCTCGGTCGGAACCGCCGCGATCGCCCGGTTCCTGCGGCCGGTGGCGTTCCAGAACTTCCCGCAACACCTGCTGCCTGATGAACTGTCCGACACTTCAACCACACCTCGAACTCGTTTTGCGTAGCGGTGCCGGTAGCGGAACCTCAGACGCCGCCTGGACTGCGGGTGCCCAACTTTATGTATGCCAATACACGGCAGTTGGGCCGTCCTCGCCAGG
>NZ_JBEOVY010000524.1:0-3607 GCF_040295745.1 Saccharopolyspora sp. NPDC002686 | reverse complement strand
GTCTCGCCTGCCGGGAGACCCTTGTCACGGTAGGTACAGTGGTGCACGACTTGATGAGAGCTCGCACTCCTGAGGTGGCGCGGCGGCAGCGCCGGGTGATCGAGCAGGTCAAGGGGGACCCCGTTTTGACCCTCTGAGAACGGGGCAGGTATCTTTGTTTATCGGACCCGACACCCATCGGGTCGATCCGCATGCCCGTGCATGACGTGGTCCCCGTTTTCGGGCGACTGCGCCAGCGCCGAGGATGTGCGGAACTCCTCTCGACAACCCCACCGGGGTCGTTCCCGCTGGGGTGCATCAGCGCCGCAAGGCCGAGAAGAGGGCGACACGCCCGACCTCGTGGGCGGGGGAGTTCCGAACCACAGTGCCTGACAGGTGCTCGACGCCAGGGCACGCCGAAGCTCGAACGAGCGGCCGCTTGGTCGAGTACCAGAAGACGCGAACGCTGACAGAAAGCCGGTCCATGCCCACCATCCAGCAGCTGGTCCGTAAGGGCCGCCAGGACAAGGTCGCCAAGACCAAGACCGCGGCGCTCAAGGGGAGCCCGCAGCGGCGTGGCGTGTGCACCCGCGTGTACACCACCACCCCCAAGAAGCCCAACTCGGCCCTGCGCAAGGTCGCCCGTGTGAAGCTGAGCAGCGGCATCGAGGTCACGGCCTACATCCCCGGTGAGGGTCACAACCTGCAGGAGCACTCGATCGTGCTCGTTCGTGGCGGCCGTGTGAAGGACCTTCCCGGTGTGCGCTACAAGATCCTCCGCGGTTCCGCTGACACCCAGGGTGTGAAGAACCGCAAGCAGTCTCGCAGCAAGTACGGTGCGAAGAAGGAGAAGAGCTGATGCCCCGCAAGGGTCCGGCCCCGAAGAGGCCGCTGCACGCCGACCCCGTCTACGGGTCGCCGCTGGTCACGCAGCTGGTCAACAAGGTCCTGGTCGACGGCAAGCGTTCGCTGGCCGAGCGGATCGTCTACGCGGCGCTGGAAGGCTGCCGGGAGAAGACCGGCACTGACCCGGTCGTCACGCTCAAGCGTGCTCTGGACAACGTGAAGCCGACCCTGGAGGTCCGCAGCCGCCGCGTCGGTGGCGCGACCTACCAGGTGCCGATCGAGGTGCGCGCCGGTCGTTCGACCACCCTCGCGCTGCGCTGGCTGGTCAGCTACTCGCGGGCCCGCCGCGAGAAGACCATGGTCGAGCGCCTGATGAACGAGCTGCTGGACGCCAGCAACGGTCTCGGCGCGAGCGTCAAGAAGCGCGAAGACACGCACAAGATGGCGGAGTCCAACAAGGCCTTCGCGCACTACCGCTGGTGATGTCGGGTCGGCTCTTGCCCGCCTTGGCACACCGCTTCAACAGCTTGCACCTGCTGTAGGGAACGGGGAACAAACTCGTGGCACGCGACGTGCTGACTGACCTGACCAAGGTCCGCAACATCGGCATCATGGCCCACATCGATGCGGGCAAGACCACCACGACCGAGCGGATCCTGTACTACACCGGGATCACCCACAAGCTCGGTGAGACGCACGACGGCGCTTCCCAGATGGACTGGATGGAGGAGGAGCAGAAGCGGGGTATCACCATCACCTCGGCTGCCACCACCACCTTCTGGGGCGACACCCAGATCAACATCATCGACACCCCGGGCCACGTCGACTTCACCGTCGAGGTGGAGCGTTCGCTGCGCGTGCTCGACGGCGCGGTCGCGGTGTTCGACGGCAAGGAGGGTGTCGAGCCGCAGTCCGAGCAGGTCTGGCGCCAGGCGGACAAGTACGACGTTCCGCGCATCTGCTTCGTCAACAAGATGGACAAGCTGGGTGCGGACTTCTACTTCACGGTCAAGACCATCGAGGACCGGCTGCACGCCACCCCGCTGGTCATCCAGCTGCCCATCGGCGCCGAGTCGGACTTCGAGGGCGTCATCGACCTGGTCAAGATGAAGGCTCTGACCTGGCGCGGTGAGGTCCAGAAGGGCACGGACTACGAGATCGAGGAGATCCCGGCCGAGCTCGCCGACAAGGCCGCCGAGTACCGCGAGAAGCTGATCGAGGCCGTCGCGGAGACCGACGAGGCCCTGATGGAGGCCTACTTCGGCGGCGAGGAGCTGACCGAGGAGCAGATCAAGGGCGGCATCCGGAAGCTCACCACCAGCCGCGAGGCCTTCCCGGTCCTGTGCGGCACCGCGTTCAAGAACAAGGGCGTTCAGCCCATGCTCGACGCGGTGGTGGACTACCTGCCGTCGCCGCTGGACGTCCCGCCGGTGCAGGGCACCCTGCAGGACGGCGAGACCCCGGCGGAGCGCAAGCCGAGCACCGAGGAGCCGTTCGCCGCGCTGGTCTCGAAGATCGCGGTTCACCCGTTCTTCGGCAAGCTGACCTACATCCGCGTCTACTCGGGCAAGGTCGCTTCCGGCGCCCAGGTCATCAACTCGACCAAGGGCAAGAAGGAGCGCATCGGGAAGATGTTCCAGATGCACTCCAACAAGGAGAACCCGGTGGAGGAGGTGCAGGCCGGCCACATCTACGCGGTGATCGGTCTGAAGGACACCACCACCGGTGACACCCTGTGCGACGCGGCGAACCCGATCGTGCTCGAGTCGATGACCTTCCCGGAGCCGGTCATCGAGGTGGCCATCGAGCCCAAGACGAAGGCCGACCAGGAGAAGCTCTCCACGGCGATCCAGAAGCTCGCCGAGGAAGACCCCACGTTCCAGGTCAAGCTGGACGAGGAAACCGGTCAGACCATCATCAAGGGCATGGGTGAGCTGCACCTCGAGGTGCTGGTCAACCGGATGAAGACCGACTTCAAGGTCGAGGCGAACATCGGTAAGCCGCAGGTGGCCTACCGCGAGACGATTCGCAAGTCGATCGAGAAGTACGAGTACACGCACAAGAAGCAGACCGGTGGTTCCGGTCAGTTCGCGCGCGTGATCATCGCCCTCGACCCGATCGAGCAGAGCGCCGACGCCCCGACCTACGAGTTCGAGAACAAGGTCACGGGTGGCCGGGTTCCGCGGGAGTACATCCCGTCGGTCGACCAGGGTGCGCAGGACGCGATGCAGTACGGCGTGCTGGCCGGCTACCCGCTGGTCGGCGTGAAGGTGACCTTGCTCGACGGCCAGTACCACGAGGTCGACTCGTCGGAAATGGCGTTCAAGGTCGCTGGTTCGATGGCGCTCAAGGAGTCCGCCGCCAAGGCGTCCCCCGCGCTGCTCGAGCCGATGATGGCGGTCGAGGTGACCACGCCCGAGGACTACATGGGCGATGTCATCGGCGACCTGAACTCCCGCCGTGGCCAGGTCCAGGCCATGGAGGAGCGCAGCGGTACCCGCGTCGTCAAGGCCCTCGTGCCGCTGTCGGAGATGTTCGGGTATGTCGGCGACCTGCGGTCCAAGACCCAGGGTCGTGCCAACTACTCGATGGTGTTCGACTCCTACGCCGAGGTTCCGGCGAACGTGGCGAAGGAGATCATCGCCAAGGCAACGGGCGAGTGACCCGCTGCTCGGCCCCGGGTGACCGGGACCGGGCGCAGGCGACGCCTCGCGAAGGCGACCGGGGAGCAATCCCCTCCAGTTCGGCGGCGTGCGGGCCGAGATCCGCAAGGGGCCGGGCC
>NZ_JBEOVY010000523.1:0-3623 GCF_040295745.1 Saccharopolyspora sp. NPDC002686 | reverse complement strand
CCGACGTCGGTCAGCGGATGCCGGCCGGCGAGCCGCCCATTCCGGCCAGCCCGACCAGCAGCGCTTCGTCCACCGGCAGCACTGAAACTGCGATCCGCCGTGGGTGGGATCCGCAGTTTCAATTGAAACTGTGGTTCTGCTGGCCCCGGTCGGGTTGCTGCGGTCGGGGGAATAGCGGCGTGGTGGGCTTCGTTGCCCTGAGTCGGCTCGGGCTGGGATAGCCTTGCCGCATCCATCGGAATCGAGTGCCCAACGGAGGTTCGGCGTGGAGGTCAAGATCGGCGTCGTGGACAGCCCGCGCGAGCTGACGGTCGCCAGCGGACAGTCCCCCGAAGAGGTCGAGTCGCTGGTCGCCGACGCGCTGAAGAACGCTGACGGCGTGCTGGCGCTGACCGACGAGAAGGGGCGGCGCATCATCGTCCCGTCGACGAAGGTCGCCTACGTGGAGATCGGCCCGGCCGAGCTGCCGCGGGTCGGCTTCGGCGTCGGCTGATCGTCGGGAGTTCCGCCGCGCGCGGCCGCTAGACCGAGGTGGAGGGCACCTCTCGCCAGTACCTGGTGGGAGGTGCCCTCCGCGTTTCGCTGCTCAGTCGTCCACGTCGGTCGGGATCGGGAACGGCGGGCGGCCGGTGCCGGTTATCCGGAAGCGGCCCCACGGATCCGGGTCCGAGAGGGTGCCCCGCGCTTCGCCCTGCGGGGTGCTCAGCAGCACCGCCGTCTTGCGGCCGGCGGCGAACTCGGCCACCTCGTCGTGCGCGGCCACCCGCCCGTACCAGTGGAAACGGCCGTCGATCGGCTGGAAGTGGCCGCGCAGCACCACCTCGACCGCGACCTCGCGGTCCTCGGTGCGCACCGTGGCCGGGCCGCGGTAGTCGTCCTCGTCGTGCTCATCCATGGTCGACGTCCTCCTCGTCGGCATCGGCCACCACGTGCAAGCCGTGCTCGTTGATCTCCAGCGGTTCGTCGGGGTCGATCACCAGGCCGGCCGAGCGCAGCAGGCCGTCGATGGCGTGCCAGATGATCTGCGCCAGGTAGTCGGTGAGGTCGCTGCGGCTCATCGACTGCCGGTCCAGCCACCAGTCACCGCTGGCCTGCACCATCCCGACCGCGCCGTGGCTCCAGACCTCGACGCCGCCGGAGTCCAGGCCGAGCAGCCGCAGGTACTCGCCGAGCAGGCGGGACAGCGAGTTCGCGATCACCGTCTTCTCCGCCGTGACCGGGTCGCTGCGCACCGGCCGGTCGGCGAAGGTGCGCTGCACGACGAACCGGTACAGGTCCGGGTACTGCTCGATGGTCCCGAGATAGGCGTCGAGCAGGCGGCGGATCCGCTGGTTGGGGCTGCCGGTCTCGTGGAACAGCGGTCGCAGGCGCTGCATCAGCAGCTCCGCGCCCCACTCGCCGACGGCGACGTAGAGGTCGCTCTTGTCGTGGAAGTGCCGGTAGAGCACCGGTTTGCTGACCCCGGCCTCGGCGGCGATGTCGTCCATGCCGACCTCGGCCCCGTGCTTGCCGATGGCCCGCACCGTCGCCTCGACGAACTCGGCGCGCCGCGCCTGGCGGTGCTCGCGCCAGCGTTCCCGCCGCGCGTCGCCGCGGGCGCCGTCGCTCGGAGCAGCCTTGACAGGTCGAGAGATGTGGCTCACGCTACCCAAGGTAACTGTTACCCGAAGTAACACGCAATGCCGCGGGTTGAGGGGTGATCACGGGATGAGCAGGGCCTTGCAGGTCAACGACCGGGAGAAGACGGCCGGCAGGCTGTTGAGCTCGTCGGCGCGGAACAGCTACGACCCCGAAGTCGACGTCGACTGGGATGCGCCGCTGGCCGAGGGCAAGCCGTTCATCCCGCTGCACCGCAGCTCGCTCTACGGCACCGAGCTCTGGGACCGGCTCAGCGACGAGCAGCGCATCGAGCTCACCAAGCACGAGTTCGCCAGCATCGCCTCCAACGGCCTGTGGTTCGAGGTCCTGCTGATGCAGATGCTGCTCAAGGAGTTCTACAACTCCGACCCGCGCACCAACCACGCCCAGTACGCGCTGACCGAGGTGGCCGACGAGTGCCGCCACTCGACGATGTTCGCCAAGACGGTGGACCGGATCGGGGCTCCGGCCTACGGGCCGCTGCCGCTGCTGAAGCTCGGCGGCCGGATCCTGCCCGCGACCCTGCGCGGCCCGTCGGCGTACGCGTCGATCCTGGTCGCGGAGGAGATCCTGGACCGCTACCAGCGGGACCAGATGAACGACGAGAACGTCCAGCCGCTGGTGCGCATGATCAACCGCATCCACGTGCTGGAGGAGGCGCGGCACGTGACCTTCGCGCGCGAAGAGGTGATGCGCCGGATGGCCGAGTGCAACGCCGCGGAACGCGCCTACCACCAGTTCATGACCGCGATGGTGTCGTACTTCGTCTGCTTCAGCCTGATCAACCCGCACGTCTACAAGGCGGTCGGCATCCGGCCGCGCGACGGCATGGAAGCGGCGTGGAGCAACCCGGTCTGGCAGGACACCCTGCACTGGGGCGGCGAGAAGATCATGGCGTTCCTGCAGGAAGCGGGGCTGGTCGGAACGCCGGGAATGTACTGGTGGAAGAAGGCCCACCTGATCCGATGACGGGAGCGAACTTGCTGACCACGACCGCTGACGAGTTCAAGACCAGCGATGGCGTCCGGCTGAGTGTCGTCGAGGAAGGACCGGTCGACGCGCCCGTCACCGTCGTGCTCGTGCACGGCTGGGCGCTGACCAAGCACAGCTGGGACCGGGTCGCGACCGGCCTGCCGAAGGCGGCCGGGGTCGAGGCGCGCGTGCTGCGCTTCGACCTGCGCGGCCACGGCGAGAGCGACGCGGCGCCGCGAGGTGGCGCGAGCATCCGGCGCTGCGCGGACGACCTGGCGGAGCTGATCGAAGACCGGGTCCCGACCGGGCCGGTGGTGCTGGCCGGGCACTCGATGGGCGGCATGACGATCATGGCGCTGGCCGAGCAGCACCCGGAGCTGGTCGAGCAGCGCGTGGCCGGGGTGGCGCTGGTGGCGACCTCGGGCGGTGACCTGGTGGCGCCGACCCTCGGCCTGCCCGCGCCGGTCGCGGCGCTGGCCAACCGCAGCGAGCGGTTGGTGCGCAAGCAGCTCGCGGGAGCCAGCGGGAAGCGGCTGAGCTCGAAGTCGGCGTGGATGCGGCCGGCCATGCGCTGGCTGCTGTTCGGACGCGGCCCGGAGGCCAGGGACGTGGCGACCACCGCGGACTGGGTCGCCGCCTGCAACCCGTCGAACATGGCGTCCTTCCGCGCGGCCCTGGCCGATCACGACCGGCTCGGTGCGCTGTCCGCGCTCCGGTCCAAGCCGGCTGTCGTGCTCTCCGGCCTGGCCGACCGGCTCACGCCGCACACGCACTCCCGCCGCATCGCCGAGGCGCTGCCGAACGCGAAGCTGCTGATCTACGCGGGTGCGGGCCACATGCTCCCGCTGGAGCGAACGACGGAGGTCACCGACCGCATCGCCGAACTCGTCGCCCGAGCCGCCCGCTGATCCGACCTCGGTGGACCGTGGTTTCAGTCCCGACTGATAACAGTTTCAATTGAAACTGCGGTCCACCGTGCCTGGGGTCTGCCTTCCGCATCTCGCCCGCTGATG
>NZ_JBEOVY010000522.1:0-3641 GCF_040295745.1 Saccharopolyspora sp. NPDC002686 | reverse complement strand
AAAACGCGCACGGGGCCGCCGCGCTCAGGCCACCGGGTCGGGCATGCGGTCGAGCCGGTACTCGCAGGCGATGGTGGCGCCGGTCTTCGGGTCGCCGAGCTCCACGCGCCAGGAGTCGGCGAACTGGTCGACCGCCGAGTCCATCGGGATGGTGCCGGACAGCAGCACGGTGCCCGGCTTCAGCAGGCCGCGTTCCCGCAGGTCGTCGAGCCAGTACTGGGGCGAGAGCAGTTCCGCCAGGGTGCCCTGCTGGATCTTCTCGCCGCCCGCCCAGGCGGTCAGGGTGAGCTCGTCGATGCGGTCGGCGACGTCGACCAGCCGCCACGCCTGGCGTCCCAGCACGTCCGGCCCGGCCTGCTTGCTCCACGCGACGCCGTGCACCTCCAGCGCCCGGTCGGTGTGGTCGCAGGCCACCGTGAGCAGCACGTCGCGCTCCTCCGGCCCGGCGACGACCAGCGCCCACTCCGCCTCACCGGAGGTGCGCTCGTGCTGCACCGGGACCTCGTCGGGCTGCATCGCCAGGTACGGCGCGACCGGGTACAGGCAGGGCGTGCTGGTCGGTGCGGGCACCCCGAGTTCGGCCAGCTCGGCGACGTGCGCGGCCACGTCGTCCTGGCTGCGGCCGGCGTAGCCGCCGTTGAGCAGCGTCGTCACCGACACCTCGACGGTTTCGCCGTTGACATCGAAACGCAGTGGAAACACAATCCCCTCCAAGACCGGCATACCTGTTGTATACATTTCGTATCACAACTCCCCGCGCTGCGGCGCGGCAAGCCACCAGTCGGGACGACAAGGACCTCGATGACTCAAGCCCTCCCCACCACCGCGCGGCCACCCCGCAAGGACCTGATCAAGGCGTTCGTCGCGTCGCTGAGCGGGACGTCCTTGGAGTGGTACGACTTCGCCGCCTACTCGGTGGCCTCCGCGCTGGTGTTCGGCCAGCTGTTCTTCCCCAGCCACGACCCGCTCTCGGGCACGTTGCTGGCGTTCTCCACCTACGCCGTCGGCTACGTCTCCCGACCGCTCGGCGGCTTCGTCTTCGGCCGCCTCGGCGACGTCCTCGGCCGCAAGCAAGTCCTGGTCATCACGCTGCTGGTCACCGGCATCTCGACGGTGTTCATCGGCCTGCTGCCCACGCACGAGCAGGTCGGCTCGCTCGGCGCTGTGCTGCTGGTGATCCTGCGGTTCGCCCAGGGCGTCGGCATCGGCGGCGAGTGGGGCGGCGCGGTGCTGCTGTCCAGCGAGTTCGGCAGCGACAAGCACCGCGGGTTCTGGGCGTCGGCGGCGCAGATCGGTCCGCCGGCGGGCAACCTGATGGCCAACGGCGTGCTGGCGGTGCTGGCCGCGACGCTCACCCAGGAGCAGTTCATGTCCTGGGGCTGGCGGGTGGCGTTCCTGCTCTCGGCCGTGCTGGTGATCTTCGGCATGTGGATCCGGGTGAAGCTGGAGGAGACCCCGGTCTTCAAGGAGCTGCAGGAGAAGGGCGAGCAGGCCGGTGCACCGGTGCGCGAGGTCTTCACCCGCGAACCGCGGGCGCTGGTGTCGGCGATCCTCTCCCGCGTCGGCCCGGACGTGCTCTACGCGCTGTTCACGGTCTTCGTGCTCACCTACGCGACGCAGCAGCTGGACGTGCCCAAGAGCTGGGCGGTCACCGGTGTCATGCTCGGCTCGACGCTGCAGCTCTTCCTGATGCCGCTGGCCGGCGCGCTGTCCGACCGGCTCGGCCGTCGTCGGGTCTACGCGGTGGGCGCGATCGGGGCGGCGGTGTGGCCGTTCGTGTTCTTCCCGATGGTCCAGGGCGGTTCGGCGCCGCTGCTGATCATCGGCGTGATCGTCGGCCTGGTCTGGCACGCGCTCATGTACGGCCCGCAGGCGGCGTTCGTGTCCGAGCAGTTCAGCCCTGCACTGCGCTCGACCGGATCGTCGCTGGCCTACACGCTGGCCGGTGTGATCGGTGGCGCGCTGGCGCCGCTGCTGTTCACGGCGCTGTTCGCCCACTTCGAGACCTGGATGGCCCCTGCCTTCTACCTGCTGGCGACCTGCGTGGTGACGTTGATCGGCCTCACCCTCGGACGCCGCGACGCGCAGTGAAGTCCGCTGGAACCCCTCCTGGTCGTCCGGGAGGGGTTCCGGGGCGTCAGCCCTCGATGAGGACTTGCTGGGTGGCCGAGAGGTGGGCGGTGATCGCCGCGGTGGCGGCTTCCGCGTCGCCCGCTTCGAGGGCGTCGACGATCGCCTCGTGCTCGACCAGCACCGCCTTGCGCCGGTCGCCGTGGGAGAACAGGGCCACGATGCCGGCGCGGATCTGCCGGGCGCGCAGCCCGTCGTAGGTCTTGCTCAGCATGTCGTTGCCGACCGCGCGGACCAGGGCCGAGTGGAAGCGGTGGTCCCGGTCGATGAACGCCCGGGCCTCGTCATCGCCGACGAGCTCGCGCTGACCGTCGATCTCGGCGCGCATCTCCGCCACCGGCACCGCGCCGAGCTCGACGGCGCGCCGCGCGGCGTAGCACTCGATCATGGCCCGGATCTCGAACAGCTCGCGGATCTCGCGGCCGCCGACCGGCGCGATGTAGGCGCCGCGCTTGGGCACCAGCTGCACCAGCTCCTCGGCGGCGAGCAGGAGCAGCGCCTCGCGGATCGGCGTGCGGGACACCCCGATCTCGTCGGCCAGGGCCTGTTCGTTGACGAACAGCCCCTGCATCGACGGGTCGCTGAGGACGGTGTCCTTGAGGTGGTCGTAGGCGAGTTCGCGTCCGGACGGCAACGAGTACCCCTTCTTGCATATCGCTGGTATACAAACATCGTAACGGTTGTGGAGGATTCTCATGCGGATTGCGCTGTGCCAGATCGTCACCGGCCCGGACCCGAAGGCGAACCTCGAGCTGGTGGCCGACGGCGTGCGCCGGGCTGCTGAAGCCGGGGCGGACCTCGCGGTGTTCCCGGAAGCGACGATGGCCTGCTTCGGCGTCAAGCTCGGCCCGCTGGCCGAACCGCTGGACGGGCCGTGGGCCACCGAGGTGCGGAGGCTGGCCGACGAGGCCGGCATCGCGGTGGTGGCCGGCATGTTCACCCCGGCTGACGACGGCCGGGTCACCAACACGCTGCTGATCACCGGCCGCGGCATCGACACCGCCTACGACAAGATCCACCTCTTCGACGCCTTCGGCTTCGCCGAGTCCGACACCGTCGCCCCCGGCGCGGAACCGGTCGTGGTGGACCTCGACGGCACCAAGGTCGGCTTCACGACCTGCTACGACGTCCGCTTCCCCGGCCTCTACACCGCGCTGGCCGACCGCGGCGCGTCGGTGATCGTCACCTCGGCCTCCTGGGGCTCGGGCGAGGGCAAGCGCGAGCAGTGGGAACTCCTGGTCCGGGCCCGCGCCCTGGACTCGACGTCCTGGGTGGTGGCCTGCGGCCAGGCCGACCCGCGCAGCATCGGCCGCGAACCGTCCGGCAAGGCCCCCACCGGCATCGGCTACAGCCTCGCGGCCACCCCGTTCGGCCAGATCCACGCCCAGCTCGCCGACGCCCCGGACGTCCTGGTCGTCGACGTCGACACGGCCACCGTCGACCAGGCCCGCCAAGCGATCCCGGTCCTGACCAACCGCCGCTTCTGAACGAGGCGGAGGGCGCCTTTCGCC
>NZ_JBEOVY010000521.1:0-3646 GCF_040295745.1 Saccharopolyspora sp. NPDC002686 | reverse complement strand
AAATCGGACGTCCGATTTCCATTGAATTTGCGGAACTCGTGCTCAGACAAGAGAGCGGGGTCGTGAGCGCGGAAGCCGGTTGCAGCCGGTTCCAGCGCTCACGACCCCGCTCTGGTTCGAGATCTCAGCTGAGGGACGGGTTGGAGCGGATCGCGGGGGTTTCCTCCGCGTCGGTCTTCTCCTGCTCCGCGACCTTCGCCGCGCGGCGGATCGCCCACACCGTGACGATCAGCGCCAGTCCGGTCAGCGGGTAGCCCATCGCGATCCGGGCGAAGGCCAGCCAACCGGTCTGGTCGGCGTCGTAGAGCCACTGCTGCACGACGTACTTCGCGGCGAACACGGCGACCCACGCCAGCGTGGCCAGGTCGTAGCCGCGCAGCGCGCGCTTCTGCTTGCGCCAGGCGAAGCCCAGACCGTTCAGCGCCGACCAGGCGACGCCCACCAGCGGCCAGCGGGCCAGCACCGAGACCAGGAACAGCCCGCCGTAGATCAGGCTCGTCCAGATGCCCAGCAGGAAGAAGCCCTTGGCGTCACCGGAGCGGTAGGCGATGAACGAGCACACCGCCACCCCGATCACGCCGGAGATGGCCGGTTGCAGCGGTTCTTTGCGCACCAGCCGGAAGATCGCGATGGCCACCGCCACCCCGATCGCAGACCAGATCGCCGGCATCAGGCTCGTGAAGGAGCTGACCACCACGAAGACGACGATGGGCACCGCGGAGTAGGCTAGTCCGCTGACCCCGCCCATCTGCTCCAGCAGGGTGTTCTCCGCTCCAGCGGCCTGCTGCTCGCCGGTGTCCGACTGCTTCTCGGCCGCGTCCTGGGCGGAGAGCCCGGCAGCCGCTGAATCGCGTTCGCTCATGCGGTGTTCTGCAACTCGTAGTAGGGGTTGTAAAGCACCTTGCGGCCGTCCCGGACCGCGATCCGGCCACTGGCCTTGATGATGCGACCCGGTTCGATGCCGGCGATCCGGCGGCGACCCAGCCACACCAGGGTGACGTCCTCGGTGCCGTCGTAGAGCTCGGCCTCCAGCGTCGGTGCCGACGCCTTCGGGCACAGCCCGACGCTGCGGACCCTCCCGAGCACGACGGCCTCCTGGCCGCACTTGCAGTCGCTGGCCGGCTGCGCCCCGCCGGCCTGGGACCGCTCCGACAGGTCGTCGGCGTCCAGCTCGGCGACGTCACTGGTCAAGCGCCGTACGAGGCGACGCCAGTAGCCGCCCTCGCTCTTGCTCATCTAGCGCTCCTGTGCGCCCTCGGGGCTCGACTCGCGCAGCCCGTGCACCCCCAGCGTAGCGGCCATCGGACGCCGGGTCCCGCCCCCGGCGGGATTGCGAACTTGATCGCTCGATCGGATCAACATCGAGGCTGGCTTGCTTTTCTTTGAAACGCCGCAGGCGTTTAGCCCACCCTCGACGCTTGCACCGCCGCGGGTTCTCAGGCGTCGTCTGACGAGGACAGCCCCAGCGCTGCGTATTGGTCATACATGAGTCGGGGATCCCGCAGCTCAGACGGCGTCTGAGGTTCCGCTACCCGCACCGCCACGCAAAACGAGTGAAGACAACTTTCAGTTTTGGGACAGCGCGAGCGCCCCGCCCAGGCCGATCAGGGTGCTGCCGCTGACCACCTGCTGGCGCCGCCACCAGCGCGGGTTCCGCGCCAGCTTGGCCGCCAGCGGACCCGCGAACGCGGCCACCAGCAGGTCGGCCGACATGGCGAACACCACGAAGATCAGTCCGAGCACCAGGAACGCCGTCGTCGCCGAGCCCTGCTCCGGGTGCACGAACTGCGGCAGGAAGGCGAGGAAGAACACGGCGGTCTTCGGGTTGAACAGCTCGGTGAAGAAGCCCTGCACCACCGCCGAGCCGCGCTGCCGCGGCGAGTCCTGGGCCTGCTCCCCTGCACCCTTGCGCAGCTCCCAGAGCGCGCGGGCGCCCAGGTAGACGAGATACGCCGCACCGATGAGCTTCACCACGGTGAACGCCACCGCCGAAGCCATCAGCAACGCCGAGAGACCGACGGCAGCCGCCAGCACGTGCACCGACGCCCCGAGGCCGTTGCCCAGCGCCGAGCGAACCCCTTCGCGGGAACCACCGCGGATGCTCCGGGCCAGGACGTAGAGGATTCCGGGCCCCGGTGCGAAGGCGATCAGCAGCGCGGCACCCAGGTAGACCCACCATTCAGCAGCGTTCGGCACCCGACCAACGTAGCGGCTCGGACGTCGCCCCGGCGCCGGGACGGCGTCCGAGTCCGGTCACTGCGGGGTCTGGCCGTTGGCCTCGGCCTGCTGCGCCTGCTGGATGTGGCGCTGGATCGCCTCCGGCAGCTCGATGGGCAGCGGGGTGCGCACCGGCATCGGGTCGGTGCCGCGCACCACGATCGTCTCGTCGAGCACCGCGCACAGCAGCTTCGCGCAGTCCTCCGCGGACTCGGCCGGTCCGGCCGCGACGCCGCGCAGCAGCCAGCGCGGGCCGTCCACGCCGATGAACCGCAGCGCGGCCTTCGGCGAATCGGCCACCAGCTCGAGGCCCCAGTCGCCCTCCTCGGTGTGCACCCGGGCGCCGTCCTTGCGCAGCTGCTCGGCGAGCTCGCCGCTGACCTCGTCCCAGAGGCCGCCGCTGCGCGGCGCGGCGAACGCGCTCACGGTCAGCCGACCGACCGGGGTGACCAGGTGCACAGCGCGCACCGGGCCCGACGGGTCGACCTCGACCTGGAGCTGGCCGCCCTCGGGCACCGGCAACCGCACCGAGCCCAGGTCGAGGCGCTCCACCTCGTCCTCGGGCGCCTCGCTCTCGTCGAACGGCCCGCGCTCGACGACGTCCTCGGCTTCGACCGCTGACTCCTCAACCACGTCCTCGGCGCGCTTGCCCCGACCGCGGCCCAATCCGAACATCCCCTCAGCCCTCCGTCCCGTGACCGGCCTCGGTTCCCGAGACCGCCAGCACCTGGTGCCCGCCGGTGGACCCGTAGCCCCCGGCGCCCCGCTGCGACGCGGGCAGCTCGTCGACCTCCTGGAACGCCGCGTGCTCGACCTTCTGCACGACGAGCTGGGCGATCCGGTCGCCGCGCTGCAGCGACAGCGAGTTGTCCCGATCATGATTGATCAGGCAGACCTTGATCTCACCGCGGTACCCGGAATCGACCGTGCCCGGCGCGTTGACCACGCTCAAGCCCGCCTTGGCGGCCAGTCCGGAGCGCGGGTGCACGAAACCGGCGTAGCCCTCGGGCAGCGCCAGCGCGATGCCGGTGCCCACCACCGCGCGTTCGCCGGGTTCGAGCACCAGGTCGCTGGTCGTCACCAGGTCCGCGCCGGCGTCGCCGGGTTTGGCGTAGGACGGCAGCGGCACGTCGGGGTCAAGTCGGGTCAGCAGGACCTTCACGTTCGACACGGGCGGCGAGACTACCCTGAAGTCGTGTCGGAAAGCGTAGAAGCGGCCAGCAGGAGCGGGGACTTGCCCGGTCAGGCGAAATCGACGGAGCCCCCGGTGTACCGGGAGCGGCTGTACGCGGCCTGGTGGTCCTGGCCGCTGCCCCTGATCGGCGCCGTGCTGATGGCCGCGCAGGTGCACATGGGCTACCCGGGCGTGCGGGCGTGGCTGCCGTACGTGGTGCTGGTGCCGCTGGCGATCGCCATCCCGCTGTGGCTG
>NZ_JBEOVY010000520.1:0-3672 GCF_040295745.1 Saccharopolyspora sp. NPDC002686 | reverse complement strand
CCGACGACGACGTTGAGCGGCGCGCCGTTCCCCCACCGCGCCGCGGCGGGTCGCGCTGGTCGGCAAGCCGAACGTGGGCAAGTCGAGCCTGCTCAACAAGCTGACCGGCGAAGAGCGCTCGGTCGTGCACGACGAAGCGGGCACCACGGTCGACCCGGTCGACTCGCTGGTGGACCTGGGCGACGACACCTGGAAGTTCGTCGACACCGCGGGTCTGCGCAAGCGGGTCAAGACCGCCAGCGGCACCGAGTACTACGCCTCGCTGCGCACCAAGGCCGCCATCGAGGCCGCCGAGGTGGCCATCGTGCTCATCGACGGGTCCGAGCCGATCAGCGAGCAGGACCTGCGGGTGATCTCCATGGTCGAGGAGGCGGGCCGGGCGCTGGTCATCGCCTACAACAAGTGGGACAAGGTCGACGAGGACCGCCGCCACATGCTCGAGAAGGAGATCGACCGCGAGCTGGTCCGGGTGCGCTGGGCCGAGCGGGTCAACGTCTCGGCCAAGACCGGTCGTGCGGTGGCCAAGCTGGCGCCGACGCTGCGCACTGCGCTGGACTCGTGGGACACCCGCGTGCCCACCGGCCGGTTGAACGGCTGGCTGTCCGAGCTGGTCGCGGCCAACCCGCCGCCGGTGCGCGGCGGCAAGCAGCCGAAGATCCTGTTCGCCACCCAGGCGCAGACCCGGCCGCCGACGTTCGTGCTGTTCACCACCGGTTTCCTGGAGCCCGGCTACCGGCGCTTCCTGGAGCGCAAGCTGCGCGAGACCTTCGGGTTCGTCGGCAGCCCGGTGCGGATCTCGGTGCGGGTCCGCGAGCGCAAGGGCAAGGACGGACGCCGCTGAGCGGGGTCTGCCCGACCGCTGATCACGGTGGGCCGGGTGGTGTGCGCGCTGCGTGCGCACCACCCCGCTAGTCTGCTGACCAACCCTTTCGGAGCTAGGGGAGGTGGCCGAGAGGTGCAGGCGGACGACCGCGGGGAACCGGTCCGGGTGGTGCTGGCCGACGACGAGTCGATGCTTCGTCGCGGCTTGCGCCTGCTGCTGGAGAGCAGCGGCACGATCCGTGTGGTCGCCGAGGCCGGCGACGGGAACGAGCTGCTCGCCGCGGTGCGCAGCCATCGCGTGGACGTGGCGCTGATCGACGTGCAGATGCCCGGCAAGGACGGGCTGTCCGCGCTGCGCGATCTGGTGGCGCTGCCGGACCCGCCGGCGGCGGCGGTGCTGACCACGTTCGACCTGGACGACTACGTGTCCGACGCGCTGCGTCACGGCGCCAGCGGGTTCCTGCTCAAGGACGCCGACCCGGCGATGCTGGTCCGGGCGGTGCACGACCTGGCGGCCGGTGGCGCGGTGCTGGATCCGCGGATCACCGCGCGGCTGCTGCCCCGGTTGCGCGGCACGACCGGCAACTCGCGCGAGATCCAGCTGGTGCGTGGCCTGTCCGCTCGGGAGCGGCAGGTTCTGGAGCTGCTGGCCGACGGGCGTTCCAACGCCGACATCGGGCTGCGGCTCGGGCTGACCGAAGCCACCGTGAAGAGCTACGTGTCGACCGTGCTGAGCAAGCTCGGCGCGCAGAACCGCGTGCAGGCCGCGCTGATCGCCCAGCGCGTCGCGGACGTGGGCAACCACTGGTGAGCGCTGTGCGGTGGCGTGTTCTCGTCCTTGAGGCGCTGGCCGTCGCGATCCCGGCCGCCGCGGTGCTGGCGACGCCGGACCCGTTCGGCTACGCGGTGGTGTCCGGGGTGGTCGCGGCGTTCCTGCTGCCGTTGCGGAAGCGGTGGCCGCGCATCGCGGTGCTGCTGTGCATGCCCGCGTTGGCCGGTGGTCTCGGTTGGCCCGCGACGATCGTGGCCCTGTTCGCGCTCGGCCGGGCCCAGCCGCAGGCCAGGTCGCTGATCGCCTGGGTGCTGCTGGCAGCCGGCGTGTCGGTCGCACCGGTGCTGATCCTGCAGTCGCTGACCGCGGGCTCGGTGGTGCTGACCTTGGCGTACGTGCTGCTGGCGGCTGGTGCACCGGTCGCACTGGGCGCGCTGGTGTCGCTGCGGCAGCAGCTGGCGGAGAGCCTGCGGCGGTTGGAGGAGGCCACTGCGGCGGAGCTGGAGGCGAAGGCGGAGACCGCGCGTGCCGACGAGCGGTCGCGCATTGCTCGGGAGATCCACGACGCCGTCGGGCACCACGTCACCTTGATCGCAGTCGAGTCGGCTGCGCTCAGCGCGACCACCGCGGATCCCGCCGTGCAGGAGACGGCGAGTCGGTTGCGCGGGTTGGCGAAGCAGGCGCTGGACGAGATGCGCGCGACGCTCGGGTTGGGCAGCACCGGTCGGGCTCGGTTGGACACCATTCCGGAGCTGGTCGGGCAGGCCCGCGCTGCCGGGGTGGAAGTGGAGCTGGCGCGCGAGGTGAGCGATCCCGATGTGCCGCCCGCGGTGGAGCGGGCCGCTTACCGGGTCGTGCAGGAAGCACTGACCAACGCCTCCAAGCACGCGCCGGGCTCGGTGATCACGGTGGATCTGGAGAGCCGAGCGGGCGCGCTGCACATCGTCGTCACCAACAGCGCGCCGCGCGGGCGCACCGTCGACGTGGGCAGCGGTGGTTCGGGGCTGGCCGGGTTGTCGGAGAGGGTGCGGATGGCCGGTGGCCAGCTCGACGCCCGGCCGTCCGACGACGGTGGGTTCCGGTTGACCGCGGTCTTGCCGAAGCAGCGCTGAACCGGAGCGGGGCTGAGCCCGTGCAAGGTCCGAACCGTATGCTGGCCGCACGCCCGGCAGCGATGAACTCCGAACTTGGGAGCGTGCATGCGTGGTATCCAATTGCCCGGCGGAGCGGAACTGCCGGTGCTCGGGCAGGGCACTTGGGGCATGGGGGAGCGGCGCGGGCAGAAGGCGGCCGAGGTGGCTGCGCTGCGACGCGGGATGGATCTGGGACTCGGGCTGATCGACACCGCCGAGATGTACGGCGGCGGCGGTGCTGAAGAGGTCGTCGGTGCTGCGATCTCGGGGCGCCGGGACGAGGTCTTCCTGGTCAGCAAGGTCTACCCGCACAACGCGAGCCGTCGCGGCGCCATCGAGGCCTGCGAGCGGAGCCTGCGGCGGCTCGGTACCGATCACCTCGACCTCTACCTGCTGCACTGGCGCGGCAGCACGCCGCTGGCCGAGACGCTGGACGCGTTCGAGCAGCTGCGGGCCGACGGCAAGATCAAGCGCTTCGGCGTGAGCAACTTCGACGCGGAGGACGTCGTCGAGCTGTTCGCCAGCGACCTCGGCAGGCAGTCGGCGACCAACCAGGTGCTCTACAACCTGACCCGGCGCGGCATCGAGGTGGACCTGCTGCCGTGGTGCCGGGAGCAGCGGCTGCCGGTAATGGCGTACTCGCCGATCGAGCAGGGCCGCCTGCTCGGCGAACCGGCGCTGAACCGGGTCGCCGAACGCCACGCGGTGACGCCGGCGCAGATCGCGATCGCCTGGGTGCTGGCGCAGGACGGGGTCTGCGCGATCCCGAAGGCCGCCACCCCGGAGCACGTCGACCAGAACCGGGCGGCGCTGGACATCGAGCTGACCGCCGAGGACCTGGCCGAGCTCGACGCGGCCTTCCCGGCGCCGGAGCACCCGGTCCCGCTGGAAATCCTCTGACGACGTCGTGAGTGCGCAGCCGGGCTCGAGCACAGCTGCGCACTC
>NZ_JBEOVY010000519.1:0-3674 GCF_040295745.1 Saccharopolyspora sp. NPDC002686 | reverse complement strand
GATCGGCGCGATCGGGTCCCTGCGCGACCACGGCATCCGAGCGGGCGAAGACCTGGCGGTCGCCGGCTACCACGACACCCCGCTGGCCGCCGAACTGCCGATCCCGCTGACCTCGGTGCGGACCCCGGTGAAGCAGATGGGCAAGGCCGCCGTCGACATGCTCGCGCGGGCCATGGCCGGGGATGAGCCGGAATCCGTGCGCCTCCCCCCGACCCTGGTGATCAGAGCCTCCACCGACCCGAGCTGAGCACGGGTTCTCAGCCGCTGACCTTCGCGCGCCTCGCGCCCTTGCTCGTGATCGCCTGCCTTCTCTCGCTCTGACCGGATTGCGTCGCGGCACCCAACGCACTGGAACCGCGCACACCGGACCGCAGGTCCACTTCGGACTGCTCGATCGCGGATCCGTTCCAGGAGGCGGATTTGCGCATCAACTCGACCAGTGGTCCTTCGACCGCTGCTGCCGCGGCGTTTCAGCGGGCGCACGTCGGCGCGGTCCGGGCAGCGGGACGTGGCCGAGCTGGGATCACGAACCGCGTGGTTGCCAACCTCCACGAGTAACATGTTACTGTCCTGCCGCCGGTGACTTCCCCCACGATTCGAGTCGGGCGCCCTCCGCGCAGGCCCGCCTGCGGACGTCACCACCGATCACCCCCGAAGGGAGAGACCGCGGTGACGACAGCGTCCAACGAGGACATCCGCGCGCGCTTGCGGACCGACCGCGCCGCGCTGGGCGCATACGTTTCCGACGCCTCGATCTTCCGCCGCGTCCCCCGAGCTGTCCTCGAACCCCGGACCCGCGCTGAGATCCGGGCCGGGGTGCGCATCGCGCAGGAGGAGGGGTGGCCGATCACCGTCCGCGGCGGCGGCACCTCGGTGGCCGGGAACGGGATCGGCGAGGGCCTGATCATCGACACCTCGAGGCACTTCAACCGCATCCTCGAAATCGACCCGGAGGCGCGCACCGCCCGGATCGAACCCGGCGTCGTCTGCGACGCCCTGCGCGAGGCGGCGGCTCCCCACGGCCTCACCTACGGACCGGACCCCTCGACCCACAGCCGGTGCACCGTCGGCGGCATGATCGCCAACAACGCCTGCGGATCCCACTCGCTCGCCTGGGGAACTGCCGCGGACAACGTCGTCGAGCTCACCGTCATGCGCGCCGACGGCGAGCTGGTCACGTTGAAGCGAGGCGGGACGAGCGATCCCGAACTCGACCGGGCCCTCCTTCGCTTGCGGGACGAGAACCTCGCGCTGCTGCGCACCACCCTGGGTCGATTCCCCCGGCAGGTCTCCGGGTACGGGCTGCACCACCTGCTCCCGGAGAACGGCTTCGACACGGCCAAGGCCTTCGCTGGCTCCGAGGGAACCCTGGGCATCATCGTCGAGGCCGTCGTCCAGCTCGTCCCCGTGCCGGAGGCCACCGCCCTGGCCGTCCTCGCTTTCCCCACCGTCTTCGACGCTGCCGCGGCCGCGCCGCTGACCCGGCGCACCGGCGTGGTGACCTCCGAGGGCATGGGCGGAGATCTCCTCGACGTGCTGCGGATCAGCCAGGGCCACGACGCCGGTGACATCCTCCCGGGCGGTGTCGGTGATCCGCGCCCGGCAGGTGGCTGGCTCTACTGCGAGACCACCGGCGAGACGGCCGAAGACGCCCGGATGCGCGCCGAGGAACTCGTGGCCGAATTCGATTCGCACCCCCAGCACCGCACCGTGGACGCGGTGATCGTTTCCGATCCGGCCGAGATGCGGAAGCTCTGGCGGATCCGGGAATCCGCGGCGGGTCTCGTCACGCGCCTGCCCGACGGCGGCGAGGCCTGGCCGAACTGGGAGGACTCCGCCGTGCCGCCCGAGCAGCTCGCCGACTACCTCCGCGATCTCTACGCCCTGCTGGACGAGCACGGTCTGCGGGGCATCCCGTTCGGGCACTTCGGCGAAGGCTGCGTCCACATCCGCATCTCCTTCGAGCTCGGCACCGAGGACGGCCTCGATGTCTTCCGGGCCTTCATGTCCGATGCCGCCGCCACCGTCGCGGCCCACGGCGGTTCGCTCTCCGGCGAGCACGGCGACGGTCGGGCTCGGTCCGCTCTGCTGCCGCACATGTACCCGCCCGAGACGCTCGCGGCCTTCGCCGCGTTCAAAACGGCCTTCGATCCGGACTGCGCGCTCAACCCGGGTGTGCTCGTCGACCCCGATGCCGTTGACGTCGGGATCCGCCCGGCACCGGGGCAGCGAAGCAAGGAGTTCGTCCCCGTGCACGCGCTCAGCCGCGACCGGGGCTCACTCGTCAACGCCGTCAACCGATGCGTGGGCGTCGGCGCCTGCCGCTCGGACGAGGGGGCGATGTGCCCCTCCTTCCAGATCACCCGCGACGAGGTGCACAGCACTCGCGGCCGAGCCCGCATCCTCTCCGAGATGTTCCGCGGCGACCTCCACCCGGAGGGCACCGGCTCGGAGGACGTCAAGGACGCGCTCGATCTGTGCCTCTCGTGCCGGGCGTGCGCCTCCGAATGCCCCGTCAAAGTCGACATGGCCACTTACAAGTCGGAGTTCCTCCACCAGCACTACGCGGGTCGGCGCCGCCCCATGGCCCACTACTCGATGGGTTGGCTGCCGCTCACCAGCAGGGTTCTGCACCTCATCCCCGGCGCCGCGCGAGCGGTCAACGCCCTCCTGTCCATCCGCCCCGTGGAGAAGGCCGTCATGCGGCTCGGCGGCGTCGACGCCAGCCGCTCGATGATCCGCTTCTCCCCGCGCAGCTTCCAGTCCTTGTCGAAATCACGGCGGTTCCGCGCCGAGCAGCGGCCGACAGGTTCGACGTCGACCAGCGAGCAGCGCGTCTCCCGCGGAACGGTGGTGCTCTGGCCGGACAGCTTCACCAACCACCTGGACGCGAACGTGGCCACCGACGCCCATGCCGTCCTCAACGCGCTCGGCTACGACGTGATCGTTCCCCGCGGATTCCTCTGCTGCGGGCTGACCTGGCACTCGACCGGCCAACTCGCACGAACGCAGCAGGTCCTCGCCCGCACCCTGAAGTCGCTGGACGCGTGGATCGACGGCCGCACTCCCGTCGTCGTCCTCGAACCGTCCTGCGCATCGATGCTCACCGAAGAGGCCCCCGAACTCCTCGCCGCCGACCCGCGCTCGCACCGGCTGGCCGAGCAGGTCGTCACGCTCGGCGACGTCGTCGCCGGGCACGTCGACGACGCGGACTGGCCCTTCGGGGAACTGCCGATCCCGGCCCTCTCCCAGGTCCACTGCCACGAGCGCTCCCGCCGCGGCCACGGAGGCACCGGGACGACGTTGGCCCGTCTCGGCGTCGAGGAGTCCCAGATCGAGACCGGTTGTTGCGGGCTGGCAGGCAACTGGGGGTTCGAACCCGGTCATGCCGATCTCTCCCGCAGCCTCGCCGAGCGGGAACTGCTCCCGCGCATCCGCGAACTCGACGGGGAGGCCGTCGTGCTCGCCGATGGCTACTCCTGCCGCACGCAGATCCGCGAGGGCCTGGCCGACGGGGCCCGCGGCGCGGATCAGAAGCAGGGGCTCCACCTCGCCCAACTGCTCCGTCGAGCGCTCGGCACCAGCTAGCCACCGCGCGGTGGCCTCAGCACCCGACGACCACAAGCTCCACCGGGCACACCCCCGGCACCCCGCTCAGCGCTGTGCGGCTGAAC
>NZ_JBEOVY010000518.1:0-3730 GCF_040295745.1 Saccharopolyspora sp. NPDC002686 | reverse complement strand
GGCGTGTCGGGGGCCGACACGCCGACGTGCCGCAACTTCCATTGAAATCGCATGCCCGATTTCCATTGAATTTGCGGGCATGGCAACGGCCCCTGCACCGGGAGCGGTGGAGGGGCCGTTGGTGTTCCGAGGTCAGAGGACTTCGGTGAGGGGGGTGCTGGTTCGGTTGTGGGCTTCGGCGACCGGGGCGTTGACGAGGTGGCCGTCGTGGGTGTTGAGGCCCGCCGCCAGGGCCGCGTCCGCTCGGGAGGCTTCGCGCCAGCCCAGGTCCGCGATGCGCAGGACGTAGGGGAGGGTCACGTTGGTCAGGGCGTGGGTCGAGGTGTTGGGGACCGCGCCCGGCATGTTCGCCACGCAGTAGAAGACCGAATCGTGCACCCGGTAGGTCGGGTCGTCGTGGGTGGTCGGGCGGGAGTCGGCGAAGCAGCCGCCCTGGTCGATCGCGATGTCCACCAGCACGCTGCCCGGCTTCATCTCCGACACCAGGTGGTTGGAGACCAGCTTCGGCGCCTTCGCGCCCGGGATCAGCACCGCGCCGATGACCATGTCGGCGGCGCGCACCGCCTGCTCGACGGAGTAGCGGTTGGAGGTCACCGTGCGGATCTGGCCGTGGAAGTCGCGGTCGATCTCGCGCAGCTTGTCGACGTTGGTGTCCAGCAGCTCCACGTCGGAGCCCATGCCCATCGCGACGCGCGCGGCGTTGAGGCCCGCGACACCGCCGCCGATCACCACGACCCGCGCCGGGTGCACGCCGGGAACACCGCCCGGCAGCACGCCGCGACCGCCGCTCGGGCGCATCAGCGAGTAGGCGCCGACCTGCGGGGCGAGCCGGCCGGCGACCTCGCTCATCGGCGCGAGCAGCGGCAGGCTGCCGTTGGCGGTCTGCACCGTTTCGTAGGCGATGCCGGTGACGCCGGAGTCCAGCATCGCGTCGGTCAGCGCGGCGTCGGCGGCCAGGTGCAGGTAGGTGAACAGCACCTGGTCGCGGCGCAGCCGCGGGTACTCCTCGGCGATCGGCTCCTTGACCTTGAGCACCAGTTGGCCTTCCGCCCACACGTCGTCGGCGCTGGGCAGGACCTTCGCGCCCGCGGCGAGGTAGTCCTCGTCCGGGATGGAGGAGCCGGCGCCCGCGTTGGCCTCGACGAAGACGTCGTGCCCGCGGCTGCTCAGCTCGTGGACGCCCGCAGGCGTGAGCGCGACCCGGTACTCGTTGTTCTTGATCTCCCGCGGGACGGCGATCTTCACGGCGGAATCCTTTCGTCACCTGTGTCGCGCACAACGATCCGCCGCCGCTGCCGGGGGCGCATCATTCCCGCGCGATGAGATTGCCCCGGTCCCTTTGTGCTCGCAGCACAAAGGATCAGCCGTGTTGCGCCCAGCGTTCGGCGAGCAGTTGGACCAGCAGCGCGGAGCGGACGTCCGGGTCGTCCAGGTCGATGTCGACGAGTTGGGTGAGCCGTTTCATCCGGTAGCGGAAGGTGTTCGGGTGCACGTTCAGCTCCTGGCTCGCCTGCCGCGGGTCGCCGGGGTGGCGCAGCCACGCGCGCAGCGTCGCCAGGTACTCGGTGCCCTGGGTGCGGTCGTGCTCGCGCAGGACCTGCAGCGGTCCCAGCGCGCCGATGCCCGCGTCGGTCGCCGCGCCCGCCATGCGGCTGAGCACCAGCAGGTGCCAGTAGTCCTCGTAGACCGCGACCCGTTCCTGCAGCTGGCCGGTGCGCAGCAGGCTGACCAGCTCTTCGGCCTGCGACCGCGACTGGTGCAGGTCGGCCACCGACACCGAGGTGCCCACCGCGATCAGCGGGCGCGGTGACATGTCGTGCGAGGCGAGCGCGTTGCGCAGCTCCTGCCAGCCGCCGCGGTCGCGGTCCGGCACCACCGCGTAGAGCATCGTGCCGATCTCGGTGACCAGCGGGCGTCGGCCGATCCCGCGGGTGATCCACTCCCACAGCGCCAGCCGGTGCCCTTCGGCCGGTCGGGCGGAGGCAGGCATCTCGATCGCGATCACCCGGTGCTGCTCGTTCGGGACGGCCAGCTCGTTGGCTGCGGCCCGCCAGCCCTCGCCGCCGTCCAGCAGCAGCTGCACCTGCTCCGCGCTGCGCCGCCGTTCGGCGTCGGCGACCGCGCGCCAGCGCAGCAGCTGCAGCGCGACCAGGGGAGCGGTGTCGGCGAACGCCGTCGCGCGCTCTTCGGAAACCTCCTCGGGCACCACCGCCCACATGGATCCGAGCAGCTCGCCGCCCATCCTGATCGGCACCACCAGCCGGGGCAGCGTGCCGTCCTGCTGGGCGGGCACGAAGATCGCCGAACTGCCCTTGCTGAGCTTGCGGAAGGTGCCGTGCGCCCGGAACTTGGCCAGCACGTCGTCCGGCTGCCTGCGCCCCATGATCGTCGAGACCCGCGCGGGATCGGTGAGGTCCTGCTGGGCCGAGTAGGCCAGCACCTGGGAGTGCGCGTCCTCGATCGTCACCGGTGCGTCCACCACGTCGGCCACCGCGTCGGCGAGCCGGAACAGATCGCCGACGCCGGGGCTGCGCGCGCCGGCCTCGTCGATGTCGGTCCTGGCCAGCGCCGCCCTGATCAGCCAGACCAGCTGGGCCCACGCGGTTTCCGCCCGGACCTCGACCAGCGCGACCCCGGCGGCCTCGGCCGCGGCGACGATGCGCTCGTCAGCGGAGACCGGCGGTTTCAGCAGCACCGCGGAAGCACCCCGGTCGCCGCAGACGTGCACCAGCGCCGCCGCCTGCTCGCGGTCCGCGACGGCCACGCCCAGCACGAGGTCGCCGTCGACGACGGTCGGGTGCTGGTCGGGTTCGGCGATGACCACGTCGCCGACGCACGCGGTCGATTCCGGGACGACCACCGAGCGCAGCAGGGTCGGGCCGACCCGTTCGACCAGCGCTCGGACGTCGAGCATCACCGGCCTCCTGGAGAAGCGGCCGCCCGGGGGCGTTGTGACGCTAAGACGGCCACGTTTATCGTTGCTGAGCACACAGACAATCGCATACCGGCCGTCGACCCCGTGCGGGAGAGACCTCGCACCAGCTGCGGGGCGCCGAAGGAGCAAGACTCCCCACAAACTCTCAGGCACCCATGACCGTTCGGGCGAGGCAACTCTGGAAAGCGCGCGCCACCGCTGGCGCGCCACCCACGGTGCAAGCCGCAGGTCTGCGGCGAAGCTCTCAGGTCCCGAAACAGAGGGGGAGGCCCAGCACATTTTCCGGGCGCGCCCGCGCCCTCCGAGCAGCCTTGGAGCCTCCCACCATGTCCCTGCCGCAGAACCTGCGCTACACCGAAGAGCACGAGTGGATCGAGGACCGCGACGAGCTGGTCCGCGTCGGCATCACCGAGCACGCCGCCGAGGCGCTCGGCGACATCGTCTTCGTGCAGCTGCCCGAGGTCGGCGAGCAGATCGAGGCCGGTCAGACCTGCGGTGAGCTGGAGTCGACCAAGTCCGTGAGCGACCTGTTCGCGCCGGTGACCGGCGAGGTCGTGGCGGTCAACGAGGCCGTCGTGGACGACCCGGCGCTGGTCAACGCCGAGCCGTTCGCGGGCGGCTGGCTGCTGGAGGTGCGCGCCACCGGTACCGGTGCTGTGCTCACCGCGGAGCAGTACGCCGAATTGATCGAGCAGTAGGACCAGGGCAGCAGCGGAGGCGATCAATGGCGATCAGTGTCTTCGACCTGTTCTCGGTGGGCATCGGGCCGTCGAGTTCGCACACCGTGGGGCCGAT
>NZ_JBEOVY010000517.1:0-3730 GCF_040295745.1 Saccharopolyspora sp. NPDC002686 | reverse complement strand
AGCGGCTGGACCAGCAGCTGCAGCAGTTGCGGCCGGGCGAGGACTGGAGCGGTCGGGCGCGGTTCCGCGGCGACCAGCCGATGGGGCTGGCGGAGGCGACGGCGGCGATGGCCGAGCTCGGCGAGATGGACCGGCTGGCCGAGCAGCTGGGGCAGTCGTACCCGGGCGCGAGCCTCGCCGACATCGATCTGGAAGCGCTGGAACGGCAGCTCGGGCCGCAAGCCGTGGTGGACGCCCAGCGGTTGTCGGAGATCGAACGGCAGTTGCGCGAACAAGGCATGCTGCAACGCGCGCCCGACGGAAGCCTGCGCTTGAGCCCGCGCGCGATGCGGCGACTCGGCGAAACCGCGCTGCGCTCGGTGGTCTCCCAGCTGCGCTCGCGGCGCGGTGAGCGCGACACCGACCGCGCGGGTGCGGCGGGGGAGCTCACCGGCACCACGCGGCAGTGGAGCTACGGCGACTCCGAGCCGTGGGACGCCTCGCGGACGGTGCGCAATGCCGTGCTGCGCCGCGCGGCCGAAGGGCCGGAGTCGCCGCAGCTGGACATCGCCGACCTGGAGGTCGCCGAAACCGAGCAGCGCTCGCGGGCGGCCGTGGTGCTGTGCGTGGACACGTCGTGGTCGATGGTGCAGGACGGTCGCTGGGTGCCGATGAAGCGCACCGCCCTGGCGCTGCACCACCTGGTGTCCACCAGGTACCGCTCCGACGCGCTGCAACTGGTCACCTTCGGCCGCTACGCGTCCACTGTGGACGTCGCCGGGCTGGCCGCGCTGGAAGGCGTCTGGGAGCAGGGCACGAACCTGCACCACGCGCTCCTGCTCGCCGGTCGCCACCTGCGCCGGAACCCGGACGCCAAACCGGTGGTCCTGGTCGTCACCGACGGGGAGCCCACCGCCCACCTGGAACCCGACGGCGAAGCGGTCTTCCAGTACCCGCCGGACCCGCACACCCTCGCGGTCACCTTGTCCGAAGTGGACTCCCTGGCCCGCTTGGGCACCACGCTGAGCGTGTTCATGCTCGGCGAAGATCCCCGCCTCGCGGCCTTCGTGGACCTGCTGGCCCGACGTGGCGGCGGCCGGGTCCTGGCGCCCTCCGCCGATGGCTTGGGTGCCGCCGTGGTCGGCGACTACCTCCGCACCAAACGCCGCCGCTGACCCGTCGATCCGGTGACCGTCCGACCTGCGCGGACCGGCTTTCGATCACTCGGTCGGGATGGTGGTGGTCGGTTCCGGTTCCGGGGTCGGGGTGCGGCGGGCTCGTTTGTGGGGGAGGGCCTTGTTGTGGACTCCGGAGAGGAGTTCGTGGAGGCCGTAGTGCTTCGGGTGGCGGTAGAGGGCCACGCAGAACACCACGAACAGCACGCCGCTCGCCGCGAGGACCAGGAACGCGATCAGCAGCAGTTGGGACGCGCCGGCGATCGTCCGCAGCACCTCCACCGGCTCGTCCACCAGGGCGTGGGCGCCGCCGAGCAGGATCTCGCCCGGGAGGCTGAGCACTGCCAGCACCGCTGCCGTCATCGTCGCCGCGATCGGCAGCATCGGCAGGGCGAGCAGCAGTGCGCGGACCAGCAGGCGCCACGGTGCGGGGCGTTCGTCCTCGGGGCCGACGAGCTTCAGCAGCAGCAACCTCTTGCCCGGCGTGCCGCCGAGGGCCCAGGGCAGCAGGACGTAGTACACCACCAGCGTCAGCAGCAGGCCGAGGAACAGGCTCGGGCCTAGGAGCAGCGAGGACACCACGGTGCAGAACAGCATCGCGAACGGCAGGATCGACAGGTCGACCAGGAAGGCGGCCAGGCGCCGGCCCAGCGGAACCGGGCGGCGGGCCAGGGCTTCGTCGTCGATGGAGTCCAGGGCGGGCAGCCAGCGGGTCACCGGACCGGCCATCCACCAGCCGAGCATCGCGCCGCCGGTGTTGGTGATCACGTCGTCGACGTCGGCCAACCGGTACGGGCACGGGTAGAGGCCCCACACGCCGGTGTACTGGGTGAACTCGAAGAACAGCGATGCCGCCAGGCCGATCGCGGCGGTGGCCGCGAAGCCGCGCTTGAAGTGGTAGCGCAGGTACATGCCCAGCGGCACCAGCATCACCACGTTCAGCAGCGCCTGCCACACGCCCGCGTTGTGCAGGACGAGGGCGCTGAAGCTGACCTCGCCGCCGGCTTCCTTCCAGATGTCGCCGAAGGTGTTGCCGGGTGCCAGCTGCGGCTCCGCCATCTTCCGGTACTTCACGCACACGTCCACCGCCGACGAGGGCAGCGGGATCAGGGTCATGAAGAACGCGGTGAGCGCGTAGAACAGGAAGCTGTAGAAGGAGAGCGTGCGCCAGCTCGACATGATGCCGTGCCGCCGGTAGGTGACCACCGCGGCGGGCAGGAACAGGACGAGCGCGAGCAACGGGAAGATGAGCGCCGCTGTCTTGATGGGCAGCAGGTGAACGCTTGACACGGAACACGACTATACGGTCATCGGTTTCGCCGTCCGCCGACTGTCCTGAGTGAACCTTCCGGCCGTCGCGGGACGTGTGGAGGTGTTGGGAACAACGCGGTTTGGCCCTGCGGAGGTGTCAGGGAGATGGTGGGAGCAGGGTGTCCAGCCCGTCCGGGAACTGGGTTGACCCGTGGTCGAAGGCGGCGTCGAAGTCGTTGGGGGACAACTGCTTCCGCGCTTCGGCGGTGATCCGGTCGACGTCGTCGCGTTCGGCCGGTGGAAGGGGTGTGCCGACCGAGGCGCGGGCCGCGGCCGCGGCGCCGAGCAGGCGGGCGGCCTGCTCCGGGGCGGTCGAGGTGCCTGCCAGGCCTTCGAGGGTCAGGGCGATCGCGCGGGGATCGGCGATCCTGCGGGCGATCCGGTGGGCGGCGAGGTGGTGTTCGCGGGCTTCGTCGAGGTCGCCGCGTTGTTCGGCGAGGAAGCCGAGTTCGGCGAAGATCAGCGTGTTGCCCGGCTCGAACTCCACCTGGCGGTGCCATTCGAGCACGCGGCGCAGGTGCTCCTCGGCTTCGGCGAAGCGCCCTTCGCGGCGCGCCCCCAGCGCTAGACCGGTTTCGGCGTACATCTCGGCAGGCGTGAAACCGCGCTCGGCCGCCAAGCGCATCGACCGCGCGTGCAGCTCGCGCGCTCGCGGGTAGTCGTGCTTGAGCAGTGCGACCCGGCCGAGCCAGGACGTTTGGTAGGCCACCTCCGCCCACAAGCCGATGCTCTCCGCGCCCCGCAGGGCTTCGGTGTGGTGACGCTCGGCGCTGGCGTAGTCGCCGGTGATCCCGGCGATCGTGCCCAGCGCGTACGACGCCTGCGCCAAGCCCCAGCGATCACCGGTGGCGCGGAACAGCTCGGCGCTGCGCTCGGCATCGCGGGAGGCCGCGTCGAGGTCACCGCGGGCCATCAGGTGCGATGAGCGGTCGCTCAGCGCCGCCGCCAGTCCCCAGCGGTCCTCCAACGCGGTGAACTCCTCGACCAGTTCGCCGATCGCCGCCTCGGACGCCGCCAGGTCCGCGATCGTGTACTGCGCGTGCGCGAGGAACCAGCGGGCCCGGGCGCGCTGGGCGCGATCGTCGATGTCCCGCCACGCCTCGACGTGGTCCACCGGCTCGCCGGTCAGCAACGCGATCCCCGCGTACCACGCGGCGGCGTCGGTACGAGGCCAACGTCGACCAGCGGTCGGCCGGATCAGCGCTCGCGCTGTTCACCGACGACGCGGTGCTGGGCGTTCCCGCACCACCGGACGAGCTCGGCCC
>NZ_JBEOVY010000515.1:0-3761 GCF_040295745.1 Saccharopolyspora sp. NPDC002686 | reverse complement strand
ACCGCCGCACACACCGGTCCAGCGGCGCGGGTTCCACCCGAGCATGGCCCGCAAATCGCGCACAAGTTGATATCCGGGACGTTTGCGCAGGTCAGCGGGGCTGTTTCGGTGGATTGTGGTGCGGACCACCAGGGTTGACCGGGGGTGGGGGTTTTGCTCCGGGGCGATCAACCGAGACAATTCGCGGCCATGGCCAATGAGCGTGCAGAGCCTCCAGTCGGGGGGCAGGGCCCTGGACCTTCCGGGCCGCCACCGGGGCGTCCGCAGGGCGGACCGCCGCCGGGACCAGGTCGTCCCCCGCAGGCGCCTCCCGGACAGGTGCCGCCCCGGCAGGGGCAGGTGCCGCCGGAGGGCCAGCCGCCGCAGGTGCAGGAGACCCAGCAGGTGCGGCCCGGCCCGGGTGGTCCCGGCGCCGGACCGGCAGGGCCGCCGCCCGGCGCGATGCCTCCGGGCCCGCCGCAGGGGCGGCAGGGACCGCCCCCTGGTCAGCAGGGACCTCCGCCTGGTCCACCGCAGGGTGCGATGCCGCCCGGTGCAGCGCCGCAGGGGCCGCCGCCTGGTGCGGGACCGATGCCGCCCGGTGCCCGTCCGGGCATGCCGCCCGGTCCGCCTCCCGGCGCTCCGCAGGGGCCCCCGATGCCGAACGCGATGCAGGGGCCGCCGCCGAACCAGCCTCCGGCGACGCGGGTCCAGCAGCGCTTGGACGGTCTGGACGAGCCCGCGTCCTACCGCGAGTCCGGCACGCTCCGCGATCCGGACGCCGGCCGCGACTCGGACCCGTACGCCGAGGGCCGTCGCGACGAGGCGCGGTACCGCGACGCTTACGACGACGGCTACCGGGCCGCCTACTACGACCACTACGACCAGGGGCGCGACGACCGCTACCAGGACGACTACTACGACGACCGGCGGCGGGACGAGCAGCAGCGCGAACGCCGTCGCGAGCGGGAGCCGCGGGAGGAGCGCTACGACCGCGAGCCCCGCATGAGCGGGCCCAGCGCGGACACCATCGGCCGCCTGATCGGGGTGTTCACCGGCCTGATCGCGCTGATCTTCGTGCTGCACGTCATCTTCGTGGTCACCGGGGCGAACCAGGACAACGGCTTCGTCTCGTTCACCTACGGGACCGCGAAGTTCTTCGTGTTCGGGCTCGGCGACGTGTTCCAGCCCGGCGACGCGACGATCGGCGTGGTGCTCAACTACGGCCTCGCCGCGCTGATCTACCTGTTCGGCGGCCGGATCATCGCGCGGGCGCTGAAGCGCTGAACCCGTGAGCACTTCGGGCCGTGGCGGCGGCCCGAAGTGCTCAGAGCGGGTGGCCGTAGCGGGCGAGGACGCGGGCGCGCAGGTCGGGGTCGTTGCGCGGAACCGGCTCCAGGAACACCTCGTCCAGCTCCGGGAACTCCTCGCGCAGCATCCCGTCGATGCGCACCACGGCGTGCTCCAGCTCGGTGGAGTCCAGCGAGACCGAGAAGTCCACGCGGGCGCAGCACAGCACCCGGTCGGTTCCGACGTTCATGGACAGCATGTCCACCACGCTGTCCACCTCCGGTTGCTCGTCCAGCCTGCGGCGCACGGCCGAGAGCAGCCTGCGGTCCGCCTGCTGGCCGATGAGCAGGCCGAGGTTGGTGCGGGCCATCGTGTAGGCCACCAGCGCGAGCAGGGCCCCGATCGCGATGGACGCGATGCCGTCCCACGCGCTCGACCCGGTGAGGTCGTGCAACCCGAGCCCTGCGAAGGCCAGCAGCAGACCGGCCAGCGCCGCGCTGTCCTCGAGCAGCACCGTCTTGACCGTCGGATCGTCCGAAACCCGCAGGTGGTGCAGGATCGTGTCGCCGTCCTCGGCGGCCTCGGCGCGCACCTGCCGCATCGCGCGCAGCCAGGACACGCCCTCCAGCACGAAGGCCAGCGCGAGCACCGCGTAGCCGACCAGCGGCCGGGTCTGCTCCTGCGGCTCGCCGGCCAGCGTGCGGAAGCCCTCGACGAAGGCGAACACCGCGCCGGACACGAAGATGCTGATCGCCGCGATCAGCGACCAGAAGTACCGCTCCTTGCGTACCCGAACGGGTGGCGGGCGTCGGCGGGCTTCCCGGAGCGCCGCAGCGCCGTCAGCAGGAACACCTCGGTGCAGGTGTCGGCGACCGAGTGCCCGGCCTCCGCGAGCATCGCCGCCGAACCGGTGATCGCCCCGGCGACCGCCTTCATCGCGGCGATGGCCAGGTTGATGCCCAGCGCGACCAGCACCGTGAGCGTGCTCTCGCCGCCCTTCTCCACGTCGGCCATCGGCCACTCCTCGTTCCGCAGGTCATCCCTCGGATTCAGCAGCGGTGGCGGGTCTCGCTCCGCGGATCCTCGGCGTCGGTGAGATGGCGAACACGCTAGGCGGGGTCGGCATGATCCGCCTTGTGACTCTCTGTGTTATAAGTCCCCCTTTCGGGGGGTGGCGGTTGGGCGGCACCCGGGCATGGCACCCTTGGGTTGGCCGACCCTGCGCGGTTCGGCTGACTGCGTACGCCCCGGTAGCGCCGGACAGGCGGACCACGTTCAGGGTGGTCCAAGACCAGGAGTGACTGAGTGGAAAGCTTCTTCTCCTTCATCCTCTACCCGGTGTCGGCGATCTTGTGGTTCTGGCACAAGGTCTTCGGCTCCGTGCTAGGTGAGGACAACGGGTTCGCCTGGGCGCTCGCCGTGTTCTTCCTGGTCTTCACGCTGCGCGTGGTGCTGCTCAAGCCCGCCATCAGCCAGATGCGCGCCGGGCGCAAGATGGCGAAGTTCGCGCCGCAGATCCAGAAGCTGCGCGAGAAGTACAAGAACGACCGCCAGCGCATGGCGCAGGAGATGCAGAAGCTGCAGTCCGAGCACGGGGTGAACCCGCTCGGCGGCTGCCTGCCCGCGCTGCTGCAGATCCCGGTCTTCCTGAGCCTGTTCCACGTCCTGCGGAACTTCCACCCGGGCGCGCAGAGCAACTTCATCTTCGACAAGGCGGGCGTCGACTCCTTCATCAACGCCTCGATCTTCGGCGCGAAGCTGTCGAACTGGATCACCCAGCCCGCGGACCAGCTGGCGCTGTTCGGCACCGACCGCACCTCGATGATGATCGTCGGCATCCCGCTGATGCTGATCGCGTCGGTGGCCACCTTCTTCACCATGCGCCTGTCGGTGAAGAAGCAGACCGACGCGGCGATGGCCAACCCGCAGTCGGCGGTGATGGCCAAGTTCATGATGTACATCGCCCCGATCGGCGCGATCATCTCCGGTTGGTTCCTGCCGATCGCGGTCCTGCTGTACTGGCTGGCCAACAACGTCTGGACCCTGGGCCAGCAGCACTTCCTGACCAAGAAGATCGACCGCGAGCAGGAAGCGGAGAAGGCCAAGGAGATCGAGGCCAAGAAGTCCGCCCCGCGGCCGAAGCCGGGTCAGAAGCCGGTCCGCCAGGACGCCAAGGACGGCGAGGAGGAGACCGCGTCGACGGCCACCACCGCCACGGCGACCTCCGACAAGCCGGCCAAGAGCAACAACGGCCAGCGGCCGGGCGGCAAGTCGAACGTCAAGAAGAACCGCCCGGGCAAGACGGCGGCGTCGGCCAAGAAGGGCAAGAAACGACGTTGATCCGGGGACGGAACCGTCGTCGGTCCGGTCGTCCAGACCGCAGTTTCAATTGAAACTGCAAATGGCCGGCTGGTGTGAGCACCACGCCGCGCCCGGCGGGCGCGAGCACGGGCAACCCGACCTGGCGCTCCAACCTCTTGATCTGCTGCGAC
>NZ_JBEOVY010000514.1:0-3808 GCF_040295745.1 Saccharopolyspora sp. NPDC002686 | reverse complement strand
TCCGATTTCCATTGAAATTGCGTCACTCCGGACGACGTGGCGGGGACGTCCGCCGATCGCCGCGCGAGAATTCAGTACCTCCGGTCGATCGTCGTGTCGTTGCTCGCGGTCCACTGGATGTAGCCGTGCTGGAAGTTGTTCCGGCGTCCGCCGGAGACCGCGAACTCACCGGTCGTCGGGTAGCCCAGGTACGAGCGCTCCCAGCCGAGGGCCGACCAGCGTTCCCGGATGCGCCCGTACACCTCGTGCGCTCCCGTGCCCGGCGTCCAGTAGATCGAGCCGGCCTTCGAGAAGTGGTTGTAGCGGCCGATCCCGTCCGGGGTGGTCGTCTCGTCGGTGGTCGGGTACCCGAGCGGGCCGAGTTCCCAGCCCAGCTGCGACCAGGTCACCCGGATCGCACCCCAGATCGCGTGCGCGCCGGAGCCCGGTGACCAGTAGATCGAGCCCGCCTTCGAGAAGTGGTTGTACCGGCCGATCCCGTCCGGCGTGGTCACCTCGTCGGTGGTGGGGTAGCCCAGCGGTCCCCGCTCCCAGCCGTTGGCCGCCCAGTTCTGCCGGATCGCGCCCCACACGGCGTGCGAGCCGGTGTCCGGCGTCCAGTAGATCGACGCCGCGATGGTGCTGGGCGTCCCGGCGAAGTGGTTGTACCGGCCGGTACCGTCCTGTGTGGACAGTTCGTCGGTGGTCGGCGGGCCGAACTTGCCGTGCCCGCCGAGCTGCAGGTACTTCGCGAGGTTCCCGCCGAAGACGTAGTGCACCCCGGTCTGCTCCGACCAGTACAGCCGACCGCGCTCGTAGGTCCGGTAACGGGTGCCGCCCTCGGCGATCTCCGGCCCGGTCGGCGCGCCGAGCAGGCTGCGCAGCCCCGGCTCGGACTCGTAGCGCCGGTCGATCGGAGTGGTGTAGCGCGCGGTGAGCGTCAGGTCCTCGGTGCCCATCCGCAGCACCCGGGACCGGTCGCCGACGCCGTCCGCCCAGCCCGCGAAGCCGGCCACGCCGTCGGTGGCGGTCGTCGCCGCGACGACGTCCAGCGTCGCCCCTTCGGTGACCATCGCCGAGCTCCGGCCGCCTTCGGACGGGATCTGCAGCACCGCGGGAACGTTGCTGGTCAAGGTCAGCAGGTGCTCGCGCGGCAGCGCCGAGTACGTCTGGCTGGTGCGGACCCCGGCGCTGTCGGTGGTCGACGCGGTGATCTCCATCCGCGAGTCGGGGTGGTCGGTGAACGGGACCTCGAAGTCCGGCCCGTCGCCGCCGACACCGGGATGCCGGTGGCAGGTCGACTCCTCCGGGCAGTGCACCTCGGCGCTGATCCACGTCACCGCCGTCGCACCGTCCTCGACGTCGCTGGCCTGCGCGGACAGCGACACCGTCTCGCCGACCGCGAAGGTCCGGTCGCCGGGAGTGGTCAGCACGAGCTGCGGCGAGTGGTTCGACGGCGCGACGACCAGGTCGGTGCTGCCGGAAGCGCCGAGCGGATCGGTCACCACGAGCCGCGCGGTGAAGCGGTCACCGGGCGGGTAGGTGTGGCTGGTGCGCACCCCGCTGCCGGTGGTGCCGTCGCCGAACTCCCAGCGGTAGGTGAGCGGATCGCCGTCGAAGTCCTGCGAGCGGGAGGCGTCGAAGGTGACCGTGCGGGTCGCCGGGTCGGTGCTCGTCTCCGCCTCCGCGACCGGTGCCGAATTGCCCTGCGGGTAGCTGAGCCGCCGGATGGTGCCGGAGTAGATGTCGGCGAACTCGACGTCGCCGTTCGGCGCGGCGGCGAACTTCACCGGGCCGCCGATGTCGGTGGCGAACGGCGGGCTCTCCGGTGCCCGCGCCAGGCCGCCTTCCGCGTCGGTGCGCAGCGTCCACAGCTTCTTGGTGGTGTAGTCGCCGAAGAAGTACGCGCCCCGGTAGGCCTCCGGGTAGCTCTCGCCCCGGTAGACGATGCCGCCGGTGACGCTGTTGCCCTGGTCGACGCCGCCGCCGTGGTGGTACTCCCACAGCGGTGGCGTGTTCACCACCGAGGCGCATTCGGGCAGGTCGGTGTAGCCGGGCGTCGGGTGGTTCCCCTCCCAGCAGGGCCACTTGTAGTTCTGGCCGGGCCGGACGAGGTCGAGCTCTTCCCAGGTGTTGTAGCCGACGTCGCCGACGATCGGGGTGCCGGTCTCGGGGTCCAGCGACAGCCGGAACGGGCTGCGGAACCCGCTGGCGTACACCCGGCTGCGCCACGACGACGGGTTCGACGCCTGGAAGTGCGGGTTGCTCGGCACACCGCTGCCGTCGGCGTTGACGTGCAGGACCTTGCCGTTGGGGCTGTCGAGGTCCATCGACCGCAGCGCGTTGCGGTCGGTGCGGGTGAAGTCGGAGAGGTCGCCGACCGACACCCACAGCGTGCCGTCGTCGGCCGCCACCACCCCGGTCATGCCGTGCACCGCGTACGGGCTGCGGAACTCGAAGAGCACCGCTTCACCGGACAACCCGGTGGGTTCCGGCGCGCCGGTGACCGTCCAGCGCGCTAATCGCAGCAGGTAGCCGCCGGTGCCGCCGGGGACGGAGCGGATCAGGTAGACGTGGTGCGAGGTTTCGTAGTCGGCGGCGACCGCGATGCCGACCAGCCCGAGGTCCTGCGTCGGCTCGACGGGCAGGGTGGCGATGGTGCGGGCCTTGCCGTCGGTGGAAACCCACGCCACGGTGCCCTTCTTGCCGGTGCTGAGGACGCTGCCGTCGGGCAGGTGGGCGAAGTCCGTCAGGTCGAACGCGGCTTGGCCGCTGGGCTGGTTGCGGAGCACGAACCCGGACGGGACCGCGGCTTCCGCGCGGTGCGCGGGCAACACCGCCAGCAGGCCGATGGACAGCAGTACCGAACAAACCGCGCACAACCAGGCGCGAGCTCTTCGAGCGATCACGGTGACCACACCCCTGTTCAGGAAGGATGTGCTGATATCGCCCGAACTTCCGATTACGTTGCCGAATTCGCGTGATCTCGCGCTACGTCATCGGAGATCACGGGAAGTGATCGGTCAGCGGCTGTACCAGAAGGCCTTGACGGTCGCCAGGAATTCGCGCCGGACGCCCCGCGCCGCGACCCGCTCCAGCCGCCAGTCGGCCGCCGCGTCGTGCCCGACGCCGTGGGCGTCCACGCCCAGCCGGCGGCACATCGCCACCGCGCGGCGCAGGTGGAACTGCGAGCTGATCACGGTCAGCTCGCGCAGGCCGAACTCCCCGGCCGCCCGGCGGCAGGACCGCCAAGTGTCCACACCGGACTCGTCGAGGACGATCGCGTCGGCCGGGACCCCGTGCGACAAGAGGTGGTACCGCATCACGACGGGCTCGCTGAACCCCCGGGACTCGGGGCTGCCGCTGACGATGATCCGCTTGATCTTCCCGGCGTCGTACAGGTCCTTCGCGACGTTCAGCCGCCCCTGCAGGATCAGGCTGGGCGTGCCGTCCCAGCGAATCCCGGCGCCGAGCACCAGCCCGACCTCCGTCTCCGGCACGTCGGACAACGTCCGGATGCGGCGCGCGCTGCGCGCGAACGCCCACGCCGACGGCACCCCGGTGATCACACCGAGCCCGATCAGCGCCGAGATCCCAACCTTCAGCCGACCCACGAACCAAGTGTGCCAGCCGCGGATCGGGTTCGGTGCCGCCCGCCGTCTCCCGCGCGCACCAGGACGTCGCCGAGCCGAGGACGGCGCTGTGCAGCCCGGACCCGTCCCGTGAGCACTTTGCGGGGCTATAGCACCAGAAAGTGCTGAACGGGGCCACCCCGCACAAAACCCAAAACCACGTCAGGGATGGGTTTCGGTCTTAAGAGAACAAAAAC
>NZ_JBEOVY010000513.1:0-3861 GCF_040295745.1 Saccharopolyspora sp. NPDC002686 | reverse complement strand
CAGCGGCACAGGTTCCCGGCCAGCGACTCGCGGATCTCCGCGTCGGAGGGCTTCGGCTTGCGCTCGAGCAGGTCGTGGGTCTGCACCAGCAGGCCACCATGGAGGAAACCATGACCGGATCCACGGTCGCGCAGCCGACAGCGCGCACCACCCCATCGCGCAACCGCGTGATCCTCCTCGTCGTGGTCGCGCTCACCCTGACCGCCGCCGCCGAAGCCATCGGAAGCCACAAGGTCCCGCTGGGACCGGGCGCGATCACGCTGTTCCCCATCATCTGGGGACTGCTGCTCGGCGCTGTGGTGAGCGTTCAGCGGTTCCGCCCGGTGCCGGTGCGGATGCAGAAGGCCGCCACCTACGTCGTGGAGGCGGGCGTGCTGCTGCTCGGCGTGCGCCTGGCGTTCGTGGTGGGGCACGAACTCCCGGTGCTCAAACAGGCCAGCGCCGCGCTGCTGCTGCAGGAGCTGGGCCACCTGTTCGGCACGGTCGTGCTGTCGCTGCCGCTGGCGGTGCTGCTGAAGATGGGCCGTTCCGCCGTCGGCGCCTGCTTCTCCATCGACCGCGAGGCGTCGTTCGCGATGGTCTCGGAGCGGTTCGGCCCCGACTCCGAGGAGTACCGGGGTGTGCTGAGCATGTACATCTTCGGCAGCGTCGTCGGCGCGCTGTACGTGACGCTGCTGGCCAGCTTCCTGGCGGGCACCGGGTTCCTCGACCCGCTGGCGCTGGCCATGGGCACCGGGGTCGGCTCCGGCTCGGTGATGGCCGCCGCATCGGCGGCGATCGCCGCCCAGAACCCGGGGATGGCCGACCAGATCGTGGCGGTGGCGACCGTGAGCAACCTGGTCACCACGCTGCTCGGGCTCTACGTCGGCATGTTCGTCGCGCTCCCGCTGGCCGACCGCTTCTACCGGCTGCTGACCCGCGGCCGCACGATCGCACCCACGACCGGGCCCGCAGTGGCTCCGGTGGCCGGGACCGACGCTTCCGCCGGGTTGCGGCCGCTGGCCGCGATCGGGATCGCGCTGCTGGCCATGATCGTGTCCAACGTCGTGCACACCGGTGGATTCCAGCTGCGGTCCCTGCTCGGGTTCGCCCTGGTCGCCGCCGTGGTCCTGGCCGGGCTCGGGCTCAAGAAGGTGACCGGGCTGCCGGCCGTCGCCGGTACGTCGGTCCTGGCCATCGCGCTCACCTCGCCGATCTCGCCGGTCGCCGACGTGGTGCTGTCGCTGATCGAACCGATCGAGTTCCTCGCCCTGGCGACCCCGATCCTGGTCTTCGCCGGGCTGAGCATCGGCAAGGACGTGCCTGCGCTCAAGCACATCGGCTGGCGGATCGTCCCGGTCGGGCTGGTCTCCTTCGCCGCGTCGTTCCTCATCTCGGCGGTCATCGCGCACGTGCTGCTCTGACCCCGTTTTTCGTGAGTGGCGATGGTCGCAAGAACCACCATCGCCGCTCACGAGAGGTGTGACCGCTAACAGCTCCTCGACGCGCGGTGCGGGCGCTAATACGTTCGGATCTCGGCGCGGCAACACCGCCGCACGCGGACCACCGACGGAGGAGCAACCGGAGATGACCACCGACTCGACGGGCGGTCCCGGCCGGACGGCGCTGGCAGCGCGCTTGCGGGAGCTGGTCGCGCAAGCGCCCGACCGCCCGGCGGTCACCGACGACCACGTCACGCTGACGCGGGCCGAGCTGGACCGGCGCACCAACCAGCTCGCGCGCCGGTTCGCCTCGCTCGGCGTCACCCGCGGGTCGATGGTGTCGATCGCGCTGGTCAACCAGGTGCGGCACCTGGAGTGCTCGATCGCGGCGTGGAAGCTCGGCGCGATTCCCCAGCCGCTGTCGCACCGCCTGCCGCCCGCCGAGCTGTCGGCGCTGCTGGACGTCGCCGACCCGGCGCTGGTGGTCGGGCTCCGGCCGCAGGACGGGCGTCCGTGGCTGCGCGGTGACGAGGACGTCGCGGACGAATCCGACGCCGCTCCGCCGGACGTCATCGGACCGGCGTGGAAGGCCCCGACCTCGGGCGGCAGCACCGGGCGGCCCAAGCTGATCGTGGCTGGTCAGGAGGCCACCGCGGAAGCGGTCCTCGCGGGGGCCGACCACCTCCGCCTGGAACGCGACGGCGTCATGCTCACCACCGCACCGCTGTACCACAACGCGCCCAACATGTTCTCGCTGATCTCGGTGCTCCAGGGCGGCCACGTGGTCCTGATGTCGCGGTTCGACGCCGACCGCGCACTCGGCCTGATCGAGCAGCACGCGGTGACCTGGCTCTACGCGGTCCCCACCATGATGGGGCGGATGCTGCGGCTGCCCGCCGAGCGCCGGGCCGAGGTGGACGTCTCCTCGCTGCGGACGGTCTTCCACATCGGTGCGCCCTGCCCGCAGCACGTCAAGCGCGGCTGGATCGACTGGGTCGGCCCGGAGAAGGTCGTCGAGGTCTACGCGGGCACCGAGGCGCTGGCCAGCACGATGATCGACGGGGTCGAGTGGCTGCAGCGCCCGGGCTCGGTCGGCAAGGTCGCCGCCGGCGAGATCACCGCCCGCGACGAGGAGTTCCGCGAGCTTCCGCCGGGGGAGGTCGGTGAGCTGTGGCTGCGCCCGGCCCCGGGAGCCTCGCCGCCCTACCGCTACGTCGGGGCCGACCCCAGGGCGCGCGACGGCTGGGAATCGCTGGGCGACATGGGGTGCTTCGACGTCGACGGCTACCTCTACCTCGCCGACCGGAGCACGGACGTGGTCCTGGTCGGCGGCGCGAACGTCTACCCGGCGGAGGTCGAGAACGCGCTGGCCGAGCACCCGCACGTCACCTCGAGCGCAGTGATCGGCCTGCCTGACGACGACCTCGGCAACGTGGTCCACGCGATCCTGCAGACCACCGGCCCGGTATCCGACGAAGAACTGCTGGAGCACCTGCGCGCCCGCCTCGCGCCGTACAAGATCCCGAGGTCCTTCGAGTTCACCGGCGAGCCGCTCCGCGACGACGCGGGCAAGGTGCGCCGGAGCGAACTGCGCGCAGCCAGGCTGCGGAAGGACTGACGGTCAGGCCGGGCCGACGGCTCCCCGCCGCTGCGGGCTGATGCTGGGCAGGTGCTCGCGGACCAGCAGCCCGCTCATGGCCAGCAGCCACAGCGCGGTCAGCGCGTTGGGGACGTAGGAGGTGAGCACGCTGTCCGGTGCGAGCACCCCGGCACCGCTGATCACCGTGATCGCGCCCAGAACCCTGATCACGGCGACGAATCCGGTGAACCACCCGGCCCACTTGGGGAACACGTCGGTGCGCGCGATGGCCACCGCGCAGGCCGCCAGAGGCAGCGCCAGGGCCAGCCCGGCCATCGCCCGCACGACGACCAGCGCGGAGTAGGGGATCGAGGCCACCACGAGCAGCATCGGGTGGGTGGTCAACGCCTGGACCACACCGCCGAAGGCCGCCACGCCGAGGAATCCGATGGATGCGGTGATCGCGAACCCGCTGAGCACGACGGCCGGCGCATCGCTGTTCGGATCGGCCAGCCGGAACGCGGTGGCCAGCGTCGCGCCGAACCACATGAACAGCACGACGGCCGCTGCCGCGAGCACGACCGCGGTCATGATCATGCCGCGGGCGAAGAACAGGTAGCTGGCGATGGCGTTGGTGGATTCGGTGATCCGCGGCGCGCCGCGGAGCAGGATGCTCGCGATCACGGCGAGCACGAGCGAAGCGAGACCGGCCAACCCGCCCCAGCGCATTTCGTGACCGTTGCTCATCGGGTCCTCCCGCGGGCTCGGGTGCGGAGAATGCATCGACGATCGCGACTGGCCACCGCGTTGTCACCGGGGAGAAAGTCCCCAATCGCCGCTGTGACGTTGTGCTCTGGAGCC
>NZ_JBEOVY010000512.1:0-3868 GCF_040295745.1 Saccharopolyspora sp. NPDC002686 | reverse complement strand
GTGGTGTGCCTGCCGGGCACGGACCGCCGCAAGGTCACCGCAGAGCTGCGGAAGCGCTTCGCCGAGCAGGCGAAGGTCGTGGTGGTCCCGTTCGACCGCCACCTGGCCCGCGGCGGTCGGCTCGACCCGACCAAGGTCGCGCCCCGAACCCGCGAGGCCTACCTCGAGATCGCCGCTCAACTCGCCGCCCCGCGCCGGTGACCGGCACTCGGCCCGACACGCCGGGGCATGTCGGGCCGGAGGGGTCTTGAGCAGGTCAGCGGTTCATCCGCCCGATGACGCCGTGGAAACCGGTCGCGTTGTCGTGGTCGGTCTGGGACGCCGCGCCGCCGCCGGACTGGGAGTTGTTGCCCAGCGTCATGCCGTGCTTCTTGAGGTCGTTGATCGCCGAGACCGCGTCCTCGCCGAACGGGTCGTACCCCTTCGCGCAGGGCTGCTCGACGGCTGCCGTCCGGGCGCTCTCCACCGCGCCGCGCAACGCACTGGCCACGCTGTCGTAGTCGCCCGCGGTCTGCTCGGCGTTGCTGCCCGTGCTGACCGCCTGTCCGGGGTTCACCCCGATGTCGCCCATTCGCCGTCCTCCATCCGCTTCCCGGGATGCGCTCGCACCTGGTGGGACTTTCCCAACGCCGCAACGGTTCCCGACCGTATCGTTGTGCACACCACCGCCGCAGCCGCTTGACGCGGTGCGCGCCGGTGCCCTTGGCTGGCTTCGGGGGGAACCGCTTTCGGAATTCGTGCGTCATATCCCGGGAAAGCCGGTGAGCGCCTCGCGCGCGTCGGCCGGCCAGTCCGACGAGAGGAATCGGCAGGCATGAGCAATTTCGTCGGCCTCACCAACGCCAACGCGATGGGCCAGGGAGGCCAGAACCTCGGGACCGAAGCGCAGGGCCTGCGCGCCCAGCTGCAGAACCTGATCAACGACATGGCCAAGGACAAGGACGCCATCCAGGGGTCCGCGCTGGCCGCCTTCCAGCAGGCCCGCTACGAGCTGGAGACGCGGTTCGACGAGCTGGTCCGCTGGTGCAACGACAACGGCGTCGACCTCGGCGAGGCGCAGACCCAGGTCGGCACCAACGACCAGACCACCCACGACGACTTCCGGACGGCCGGCTCGCAGCTCGCGGGCATCCCGGCCAAGATGAACCGCTGAGCGAGGGGGCGACTACGCGATGTCTTCCGGATCCGGATTCGAGGTCTACGGCAACGTCGGCGCGCTGCAGGGGCTGGCCGGGGAGCAGCAGGGCTACCTGTCGCGCTTCAAGGCCATCATGGCCACCATCGACAGCCACGCCAAGGAGACCATCAAGCAGTGGGAAGGTGCCGGGCAGCCCGGTTTCCAGTCCCGCTCGAACGAGTACAACCAGCAGTTCCAGTCGGTCAACAACGCCTTCGCGAAGCTGATCGACAGCACCGACGGCGCGGCGAACAACTACTCCAAGCTGACCAACCACCTGAACAACCTCTTCGGTTGATCGACGCGGGGGCGGCCACCCGGTGGTCGCCCCGTTCGCGTTTTTCCCATTGGGAGACCGGAAAACCCCGAGGAATCGCAGCCGTGGCCGGACCACCGCAACCACCACCGCCACCGGCGCCGCCTCCGCAGAAACCGGAGGAGGCGCCGAAACCGACTGTGCCGCAGGTGTACGCGAGCACGCCGAACGCCGAGCGGTACCTGCTGGAGTCGGATTCGCTGCGACGGCGGCAATTGCGCTCCGCGCTGCTGCACGGCTCGGAGCGCACTTGGCGCGACCGGCAGCGAGTGTGGCCCGCAGCGCTGGCCGGAATCCTGCTCGTGGCAGTGGTCATCGCCGCGATCACGGTGGCCAACGCTTTCGAGAAGCAGCAGCGGATCAACGAGGAGAAGCAGCGCAAGCAGCAGCACGCGCTGGTCCAACCGGTCCTACCGGGGGATCTGTTCACTTGATCGTGTGTCGTTCGTCGCTTCGAGCCGGTAACTTCGCCACGATCAGATCGCTTGGCGAGGGGAAGCCGAAGTGCGCGTCACGTCAATGCTCATCGCTACCGGGGTGCTGCTGTCCCTAGCTCCCGCCGCCACCGCGGAACCGGTGGTGCGGATCCACGACATCCAGGGCACCACCCGGGTGTCCCCGCTGGACGGTCAGCAGGTGACGGGCGTTCCCGGCGTCGTTACCGGAATTCGCGCCCAGGGCTCGGTCCGCGGATTCTGGTTCCAGGACGCCGAACCCGACGGCGACCCGCGCACCAGCGAAGGCCTGTTCGTCTTCACCGGGCAGCAGACCCCGGCCGTGAAGGTCGGCGACGTGGTGGCGGTCGACGGCAAGGTCACCGAGTACTACCCGATCGCGTCCGGTGAAACCCCGGAGACCACCCCGAACCAGTCGGTGACGGAACTGGTCGGCGCGACCTGGCAGGTCACCGGCACGGGTGAAGTTCCGCCCGCCGAGGTCGTCGGCCCGGACGCGGTGCCGACCGAGTACGCGCCGCTGGACGGCAACATCGACAAGCGGGACCTGGAACCGCAGAGCTACGCGCTGGACTACTACGAGTCGCGCGAGAGCATGCTGCTGCGGGTGGACGACGCGCGCGTCGTCGGGCCGACCGATGCGTACCGCGCGCTGTGGATCACCAGCAAGCCGGACCAGAACGCCAACAGCCGCGGCGGCACCACCTACCCCGGCTACGCCGACCCGAACGCGGGACGGCTCAAGGTCGAATCGCTGGCGGACAGCCCGTTCCCGGCGGCGAACGTCGGCGACCGGCTGAACGGCACCACCGAGGGACCGCTGGACTACTCCCGCTTCGGCGGCTACGTCCTGGAAGCGACGCGCCTCGGCGAGCACCAGCCCGGTGGCCTGCAACCGGAATCGACCCGCCGGCAGCGCGAAGACGAGCTGGCGGTCGCCACCTACAACGTGGAGAACCTCGCCGCGGGCAACGACCAGTCGAAGTTCGACCGCCTCGCCAAGGGCGTCGTCGAGCACCTCGCGTCGCCGGATGTCGTTGCGCTGGAAGAGGTTCAGGACAACAACGGGCCGATCGACGACGGCGTGGTGGCCGCCGACAAGACGCTGCAGCAGTTCACCGACGCGATCGCGGCGGCGGGCGGCCCGCGCTACGAGTGGCGCCTGATCGACCCGCAGAACAACGCCGACGGCGGCCAGCCGGGCGGGAACATCCGCGTGGCGTTTCTCTTCAACCCGGCGCGGGTGTCCTTCGTGGACCGTCCGGGCGGCGACGCGACGACCCCGGTGCACCCGGTCGCGCGCGGGAACGGGGTGGGCCTGACGGCTTCGCCGGGCCGCATCGACCCGGCGAACGAGGCCTGGAAGGACAGCCGCAAGCCGCTGGCCGGCGAGTTCTCGTTCCGCGGCCGGACGGTCGTGGTGGTGGCCAACCACTTCAACTCCAAGGGCGGCGACCAACCGCTGCACGGCCGCCTCCAGCCGCCGGAGCGCGTCTCCGAGCTGCAGCGCGAGAAGCAGGCGCAGGCGGTGCGCGGATTCGTCGACGAAGCGCGGGCCATCGACGCCCAGGCCCAGGTGGTGGTCCTCGGCGACCTCAACGACTACGGCTTCTCCCCGGCGGTCCAGCACCTGACCGAAGGCGGCGCGCTCGCCCCGCTGGCCGAAGCCCTGCCCCCGCTCGAGCGCTACAGCTACGTCTACGAGGGCAACTCCCAGCAGCTCGACCACATCCTGGCGACGCCGTCGCTCAAGGCCGACTACGACGTGGTCCACATCAACGCGGAGTTCGCGGACCAGACCAGCGACCACGACCCCCAGATAGCCCGGGTGTTCGGCGCGGCCTCGTCGGTCTGGGACGCGGTGTGCGCGGCCCCCGGCTTCTGGGCCCGCTTCGCCACCGACCACGACGAGCACCAGGC
>NZ_JBEOVY010000511.1:0-3875 GCF_040295745.1 Saccharopolyspora sp. NPDC002686 | reverse complement strand
GGAGCTGCGGCTGCGCACCGCGGAGCAGTTCGAGGGCCGGATCGGACCGGCGAGCCTGCTGTGGCACCGGCACAACGGGGAGTTCGGGAACCGGTGCGCGCTGCAGGTCACCGGCACCGCCATCGGGGCGGGCGCGGACTGGACCTTCCGCCCGGAGCGCATTCCCGGTGTGTCCGCGGCCGACGGCGTGGACCAGTGGATCGCCGACGGACGGGCGCGCAGCGAGCGCTACCTCAAGCGCCGCGGAATCGTGCCGCCGCAGGTCGATTGGTCCGAGCTGGAGGCGCTCGTCCCGCGGTGACCGCAGGTCCGCAGCAGGCGGCGGGAGGCGATCCCCTCCCGCCGCCGCTCGATCACGCCGATTCCGCGGTTCTCCCCCGGCCGCGCAGCAGCAGCGCGATCACCACCGACAGCGCCAGGAACCCGCCGACGATCAGGAAAACGGTGTTCAGCGAGGACGACAGCGCGACCAGCACGGGCTGGGCGAGCCGCTCGTCGACCTGGGCGAGGAACGACGTGTCGTTGAGGTCGACGGTCCCCTGCGCGTGCAGCTGCCCAGCCAGCGCGGCGTTGGCCGGATCGGACATCACCGCCGGGTCGGACAGAGCCGCCTGCACCTGCGGGCCCGCGGCCTCGAACTGCTCGCCGACCCGATCGCCCGCGATGCCGAACAGCAGCGAGACGAACACCGCCGTCCCGGCCACGCCACCGATCTGCCGGGAGAAGTTGTAGAGACCGCTGGCCAGCCCGATGTCGGTCTCCGGCACGCTGTCCTGGATGGCGATGAGGATGACCTGGAAGAACACGCCCAGGCCCAGGCCGAGCGCGATGACCAGCAGCACCATCGTCCACAGCGGAGTGTCGAGGCCGACCTGCCCCAGCACCGCGAAGACCGCCGTCATCACCACCATGCCGCCGGCCAGCACCGGCTGGTAGCCGAAGCGCTTCATCAGCGGGCTGGACAGGCGCGCGCCGAAGGTGGTGGCCAGCGACTGCGGCAGCAGGAGCAGCCCGGCCGCGGTGGGCGACATGCCCTTGACGATCTGCAGGTACAGCGGCAGCAGCGCCAGGCCCGCGAAAACGCCTATGCCGCCCAGGAAGTTCACCATGTTGACCATCGCGAACGGCAGGTTGCGGAACAGCCTGCCGGGCAGCAGCGCGCTGTCACCGACCCGCCGCTCCACGAGCAGGAACAGCACCAGGCCGATCCCGCCGAGGGCGAACAGGCCGATCGACAGCGGCGACGCCCAGCCCCACTCCCGGCCGTTCTCGGCGACGACCAGCAGCGGGAAGACGAACAGCACCAAGGTGATCGCGCCGCCGAAGTCGACGCGGTGCTGGACGCGCTTGGCCGGGACCTTCAGCAGCAGCGCCACCAGCAAGCAGGCCGCCAGGCCGATCGGCAGGTTGATCAGGAAGATCCAGCGCCAGCCGGCCACGCCCAGGATCTCGCCGCTCCCGGCGAAGAAACCGCCCAGCACCGGTCCCGCCACGCTGGCCACGGCGAACACCGCGCCGAGGTTGGCCTGGTACTTCGACCGCTTGTCCGGCGGCGAGATGTCGGCGATCACCGCGAGCGCGAGCGAGGTGAGCCCGCCCGCGCCGAGCCCCTGCACCGCCCGGGCGGCGGCGAGCTGGTACATCGACTGGGCGAGCCCGCAGAGCAGCGATCCGGCGATGAACAGCAGGATCGCCGCCAGGTACAGCGGTCTGCGCCCGTAGATGTCGGAGAGCTTGCCGTACAGCGGCGCGGAAGCGGTCATGGTCACCAAGTAGGCGGTGGTCACCCACGCCTGCAGGGTCAGCCCGTGGAGCTGGTCGGCGACGGTGCGCAGCGCCGACGCCATGATCATCGTGTCCAGCGCACCCAGGAACATGCCCAGTCCGAGCCCGGCCAGGATCGCGATCAGCGCACCGCGGGCCGGAAGCCGGGAATCCTCCGCTGTCGTGGACTCCGCAACGCTGGCCATCACCGGTCCCCCACCGCGCCGCAGCACCCGGTCGACATCATCCGCAACCACCCTCTGGAAGAAGAAACCCATCGCGCGCAGCAGCGCGCCCGGCCGTCAGCCTGCAACCTCAAGTGCTCTTGAGGTCAAGCGCGCGAGCCGATCGTCGAGGCGTTCTCGAGCGCGGCTGGATGGTCTGGACCAGAAAACGGCGAACAAATTGATTTCCTCAACAAATATCCGGCCCGCGCCACCCGCGCCAGGACGTCGGAATGCCGCCCATCCCGACCAACGCGATTCCGCCGTTCAGGCCAGGCAGCGCGAAGTCGCGCGTGGATAGACTCGAAAACATCGAGACGAAAACGATATCCGCTGAATGCTGTCTTCGTTCTCGAACTCGTTCATGGAAGAACCACCCAGTTGTCGGAACGAAAGTGGTAAAAGGGTGAAAGTGCGATTAGGGAGGCGGCTAGCGCCGCCGAATCGGCCTCGTGCCGCCGGACCCGACCCCCGCTTGCAGATCCAGCTCCACCGAGAGTTCCAGCGCGCTCCCGAAGCAGGAGCACGCACTGGTCACACGTCCCCCGAACCGCGCCGAACGGCATCGGGAGACCTGCGACCCCCGAGCCCGCCCGGCGCCGCAGTGCCGTGCTCGTCGGAGTGGGCAGGCGTTTCCGACGGCCAGCCGAACGCACGTTGACCGCGGCCGAAACCCGCTCGACGCGCAACCGGCACCACGCGGTTGCCACAATTGCGGGCACCGACGAAACGCATATCGAGCTGGGCGTTCAGCGTCGAGCAACCCGGCATCTCCCTCTCATTGAATTGAAACCCGAAACATTTTCTCGTTATGGCTTCGGCCTGCCACCAGCTCACCGAAGCACGCCCGGAGAAGGTGCCCCGGGCGACGAGAGGCCCCGCCACGATGTCGGAGTTCTTCACTCACCGGAAACTGGGGACGAACAGTGCCGCAATTTGATGCCGGAAGGTCAACCCTCGAAGTCCACCGCACCGCGATCACCGGTCCGGGCGGACGTTCACCGCACGCCGGTCACCCCGAGCTCGCCCAGTTCAAGGTGCTGGGCCCGCTGGAAGTCGTCGACGGCGACCGCGAATGCACGCCCAGCGCGCCGAAAGTGCGCCAGGTGCTCGCACTGCTGCTGCTCCGGGCCAACAAGGTCGTCTACACCGACTCGCTGATCCAGGAGCTCTGGGGCGAGAACCCACCGCCCAGCGCGCTGACCACGATCCAGACCTACATCTACCACCTGCGCAAGCTGATCGAACGCGAACGGCTGGCCGCCGACGGCCAGCAGATGGTGGCCACCCGCTCCCCCGGCTACACCCTCCGGATCCGCGACGACCAGGTGGACCTGGCCCGCTTCGAGCGGCTCAGCCGCTCCGGCCGGGACCACCTCGAGCACGGCCGGCACGCCGAGGCGGTGACCGACCTGCGGGCGGCGCTGGCCATGTGGTCCGGGGGACCGCTGGCCAACGTCAACCTCGGCCCGTGCCTGTCGGCCTACGTCGCCGAGCTCACCGAGCACCAGATGACCACCCTGCACCTGCGGATCCAGGCCGAGATGGAGCTGGGGATGCACCGCGAGCTGCTGGGCGAGCTCCGCTCGCTGACCGCGACGCACCCGTTCGACGAGTGGCTGCACTCCCAGCTCATCCTCGCGCTGGAACGCAGCGGACGCCGCAGCGACGCCCTGGACGTCTACCACCGCCTGCGGACCAATCTGGACCGGGAGCTCGGCCTGGATCCCTCGCAGCAGATCCAGAAGCTGCACTACCAGGTCCTGACCGCGACGGTCCCCGGCTCGTCGGCCCTCGACGCCGGCAACGGCGTGATCACCGAGGGCGGCGGGCAGTGGGTCGGTCCGGGCCAGGACCGCGTCCTCGCGCTGATCGATGAGCTCGGCC
>NZ_JBEOVY010000510.1:0-3913 GCF_040295745.1 Saccharopolyspora sp. NPDC002686 | reverse complement strand
CAGCCTGCCCCGCGACAGCTTGATCGTGTTCACCGGTCTGTCCGGTTCCGGGAAGTCGTCGCTGGCGTTCGACGGTGCGCTGGGGAACCCCCGCAGTTTCAATTGAAACTGTGATCCGTCGTGCCTGAGATCTGCAGTTTCAATTGAAACTGCGGTTCACGGCTGCCCGCGTCGCTCAGCTGCGGGCCGGGCGTTGGGTCGGGATCGGGTGCGGGGGCCAGGGGCCGAGCTCGGGGAGGGGGCCGGACGGGGTTCGGTCCGGGGTCCGGCCGGCCAGCCAGGCCGCCAGGTCCTGCACTCGGCCGGTGATCTCGGTGGGGCCCGTGGACCACGTTCCGTCGCCGTCGGTCCGGCGGAGGGTGAAGCCCTCGGGGAGCCGGGGCAGCAGGAAGTCGATGGCGTGCTCGGAGAACTCCGGGGTCCACTGCTCCGGGCCGACGCCGACGTCCAGGTCGACCAGGTGGATCCAGACCTCGCGCCAGCGCATCCGCACGATCCCGGCGAGGTCGCCGTTGCGGAACCGCACCGGGCGGTTCCAGTCCGCCTCCGCCGCCTGCGACCAGACCGCCTCCAGCGCCGCGCTGTGCCGGGCGAGCCGGGCGCGGTGCTCCTCGGCGCTGTTGCCGGCGAGCCCTTCGATGATCGCGTCGCGTTCCTGCTGGCCGCCGTCGTAGGCATCGACGAGCTCGCCGCGCAGCGCGTGGGCGGAGACCCGTGCGAAGGCCCGCGCGTTGTCCGTCAGGTGCGCCAGCACGTGCCCGCGGCTCCAGCCGGGGAGCAGCGACGGGGCGGCGATCTGTTCGTCGGTCAGAGCGGAGATGGCCTCGAGGAGGTACTGGTGTCCCTCGACGACGGCGCTGAGCGGAAGCCTCACGCGCGGCGATCCTAGCCCCCGCTGCCGAGAGCCGGGATCACTCCGGGGTGTAGCTGCGGTAGGCGGCGACGAGCTGGGCCTCGGCGGCGTCGAAGTAGCCTTCCAGGCGGTCGGCCGCTTCCTGCACCTGACCAGCGCTGATCAGGTCCGCGATCTCCCGGTGCGGTTTCAGGTACGGCTCGTGGAGCTCGCGCGGCCGGGACATGCGGTGGAACGCCAGCCGCAGCTCGGCGAGCAGCCGGCGCATCGTCTCGTTGACCCGCGGGCTCTCGGCCAGCGCCGCCAGCGCTTCGTGGAACCGCATGTTCGCGGTTCCCACGTCCCACCAGCGCTCTTCCCCGGCCGCGCGCTCACCCTCGGTGACCGCCTGATCCACTGCGGCCACCAGTTCCGACGGTGCCCCGGCCGCCCGGCGCACCGCGCTGATCTCCAGCAACCGTCGGATGCGGTAGAGGTCGATCACGTCCTCGTCGCTGAGCACCCGGACGAACACGCCGCGGTGGAACTCGTGCACCAGCAGCCGCTCGTGCACCAGCAGCCGGAACGCTTCGCGCAGCGTGTTGCGCGAGACGGCGAGTGCTCGGCCTGCGCTTTCCTCGGACAGCCTGGTGCCCGGCGCGAGCGCGCCGTCGATGACCCGCTGGCGCAGCAGCTCGGCGACGCGCTCGGCCGTGCTCGTGCGGTCGAGCAGCGACCGGTCGGCCGCCAGGAGGTCCGCCCAGGGATCCGCGGTGGTCAATCCAGCTCCCCACGACGCCGGTTCAGTTGATCTCGAGTGTAACGAGAAATTTTCACCCAGGGTATTGCCGGATTGTTCAACAATTCTCTATGTTGTCCCGAACCGCCTGCTCGTGCGGTCTCCAAGTCGACGTTCCCCCCCACCGGCCCCGGTCGGTGCGCAGCTGATCGGAGTGCCATGGCTGAGACGACGACGACCGAGAAGGGATCCTCGGCCGCCAAGCGGAGCACCCTGCTCGGCGCGGTGTTCCTGATGGCCACCAGTGCGATCGGGCCCGGCTTCATCACCCAGACCACCGAGTTCACCATCCAGCTCGGCGCCGCGTTCGCCTTCGCGATCCTGGTGTCGATCCTGGTCGACGTCGCCGTGCAGCTGAACGTCTGGCGGGTCATCGGCGTCTCCGGCATGCGGGCGCAGGACCTGGGCAACAAGGTGGTGCCCGGCCTCGGCTACCTGATGGCGGCGCTGGTCGTCTTCGGCGGACTGGTGTTCAACGTCGGCAACATCGCCGGCACCTCGCTCGGCCTGGACGCGCTGTTCGGCCTGGACGCCAAGATCGGCGGCACGCTGTCCGCGGTCATCGCCATCGGCATCTTCCTGAGCAAGAAGGCCGGCGTGGCCATGGACCGCATCGTCGTGGTCCTCGGCGTGGTGATGATCCTGCTGACCGCGTTCGTCGCGTTCGCCTCCGCACCGCCGGTCGGTCAGGCGCTGAAGGAAGCCGTGCTGCCCAGCGACGTCGACTTCCTGGCCATCACCACGCTCATCGGCGGCACCGTCGGCGGCTACATCACCTACGCCGGCGCGCACCGCCTGGTCGACGCCGGGGTCACCGGCCCGGAGCGGATCGTCGACGTCAGCCGCAGCTCGGTCGTCTCGCTGCTGGTCACCGGCGTGATGCGGATGGTGCTGTTCCTCGCGGTGCTCGGCGTCGTCGCCGGCGGCGTGGCGCTGACCTCGGCCAACCCGACCGCGGAGGCGTTCCAGCACGCTTCCGGCGAGATCGGCATGCGGCTGTTCGGCATGATCCTCTGGGCCGCCAGCATCACCTCGGTCGTCGGCGCGGCCTACACCTCGGTGTCGTTCCTGGTGACCTTCTCGCCGAAGCTGGCCCGCGCCCGCAACTGGCTCGTGGTGGGCTTCGTCGCGATCTCCGCGGTGGTGTTCCTGCTGCTCGACAAGGCCCCGACCACGCTGCTGGTGCTGGCCGGAGCGCTCAACGGGCTGATCCTGCCGGTCGGCTTCGGCGTGCTGATGTACGTCGCCGCCCGCCGCCGTGACCTGCTCGGGGGATACCGCTACCCGAAGTGGCTGCTGATCGTGGGTGTGGTCGCGTGGCTGCTGACCCTGTACCTGGGATACAACTCGCTCGGCGGCATCGCCGCGCTGTGGAAGTGAGGTGGGCATGGACCTCAACTCGGACCTCGCGGAGGGCTTCGGGCGCTGGGAGCTCAGCGATGACGAGGCGCTGCTGGGCATCGTGACCAGCGCGAACGTCGCCTGCGGTTTCCACGCCGGGGACGCCACGGTGATCCGCGGCGCGGTCGAGCAGGCCGCCAAGCAGGGCGTGGTCGTCGGCGCGCAGGTCAGCTACCGCGATCTGGCCGGGTTCGGCCGCCGCTTCATCGACGTCCCGCCGCGCGAGCTGGCCAACGACGTGATCTACCAGATCGGTGCGCTGGCCGGGTTCGCCCGCATCGCCGGGACCGAGGTCGGCTACGTCAAACCGCACGGCGCGCTCTACAACGCGATCGTGCACCACGCCGACCAGGCCGCCGCGGTGGTCGAGGCGGTGCGCGCCTACGACCCGTCGCTGGCGGTGCTCGGACTGCCGGGCTCGCAGTGGCTGGAGCAGGCCGAACGGGCCGGGCTGCCGGTGTTCCGCGAGGCCTTCGCCGATCGCGCCTACACGCCGGAGGGCACGCTGGTGTCGCGGCGCGAGCCCGGCGCGGTGCTGCACGACCCGGAGCTGATCGCGCAGCGCTGCCTGCGGCTGGCGGCCGGTGAGCCGATCGAGGCCGTCGACGGATCGATGATCCGCGTCGGAGCCGACTCGATCTGCGTGCACGGCGACAGCCCGGGCGCGGTGGCCATCGCCGAATCCGTGCGGGACCAGCTGGTCGCCGGTGGTGTCGAGCTGCGGCCGTTCGTCGCGCGGGGTCTGTGATGAGGTTCCTGCGGTGCGCCGACTCCGGCCTGCTCGTCGAACTGGACGACCTCGAAGCCGTGCAGGCGCTCTACGCCGCGCTCGCCGAGGCGCCGGCCTGCCGCAGCGCGTCGAAGTCGGCAGGCGGGATGAC
>NZ_JBEOVY010000509.1:0-3952 GCF_040295745.1 Saccharopolyspora sp. NPDC002686 | reverse complement strand
GCGGACCGGGGCCGTTGTGCGCTCGAGGTGATCAGGCGCGGCCGTCGAAGAGGCTGGTGACCGAGCCGTCCTCGAAGACTTGGTGGATCGCTTCCGCCACGAGCGGCGCGATCGACAGGACCGTGAGGTTGTCGAAGCGGCGCTCCTCCGGGATCGGCAGCGTGTTGGTCAGGACGACCTCCTTCGCGCCGCAGGAGGACAGGCGCTCCACCGCCGGGCCGGACAGCACCGCGTGCGTCGCCGCGATGATGACGTCCTTGGCGCCCGCGGCCAGCAGCTGCTCGGTGGCCTTGGTGATCGTGCCGCCGGTGTCGATCATGTCGTCGACCAGCACGCACAGCCGGCCCTCGACGTCACCGACGACGCGGTTGGCGACCACCTGGTTCGGCTTGCTGGGGTCGCGGGTCTTGTGGATGAACGCCAGCGGGGTCCCGCCCAGGTCGTCCGCCCACTTCTCCGCCACCCGGACGCGGCCGGAGTCGGGGGAGACCACGGTGATCTGCTCGTCCGCGTAGGTGTCGCGGATGTAGCTGGCCAGCAGCTTCTGCGCCATCAGGTGGTCCACCGGACCGTCGAAGAAGCCCTGGATCTGGTCGGTGTGCAGGTCGATCGCCATGATGCGGTCGGCACCCGCGGTCTTGAACAGATCAGCGATCAGCCGCGCCGAGATCGGCTCGCGGCCCTTGTGCTTCTTGTCCTGCCGGGCGTAGCCGTAGAACGGCATGACCACGGTGATCCGCTTGGCGCTGGCCCGCTTGAGCGCGTCCACCATGATCAGCTGTTCCATGATGGCGTCGTTGAGCGGGTTGCAGTGCGACTGGATGACGAAGGCGTCGCAGCCGCGCACCGACTCGTCGTAGCGCACGAAGATCTCGCCGTTGGCGAACTTGTAGGCAGCCTGGGGCGTGACCGTTACGTCGAGCTGCTTGGCCACCTCCTCGGCAAGTTCCGGGTGGCTGCTACCGGAGAAGAGCTTGAGGCTCTTCTTCGGGGTCGCAGACATGGCACTCACGGTCATCGTCCCTCCCCGTTCGACGTCCGTCGTTGGGCGTCTTCCGTCGGATTGGTGGTCGGTTCCTTCGCCAAGGCCTGTTGTGCGGCCTCGTCCGCCGGGGTGCCGGAGCGGCGCTTGGCCACCCAGCCCTCGACGTTGCGTTGCCTGCCGCGGGCGACTGCCATCGCCCCCGGCGGGACATCCTGGGTGATCGTCGATCCGGCGGCGGTGTAGGCACCGTCGCCGATCTCGACCGGTGCGACGAAGGTGTTGTCCGCACCGGTCCGGGCGTACGACCCGATCACGGTGCGGTGCTTGTTCACCCCGTCGTAGTTGACGAAGATCGTGGCCGCGCCGATGTTGGTGTGCGCACCGATCGTCGCGTCGCCCACGTAGGTCAGGTGCGGCACCTTGGTGCCCTCGCCGATCTCGGCGTTCTTGGTCTCGACGAAGGTGCCGACCTTGCCCTTCGCGGAGAGCCGGGTGCCGGGGCGCAGGAACGCGAACGGACCGACGCTGGCGTTCGCGCCGACCTCGGCGCCTTCGCCGTGGGTGCGCACCACCGACGCGCCGGGGTGCACGGTGCAGGCGGTCAGCGTGGTGTCCGGACCGATGGTGGCGCCTTCGCCGACGGTGGTCCCGGCGCGCAGCTGCACGCCCGGCTCGACCAGCACGTCGCGGTCCAGCTCCACGTCGCAGTCCAGCTGCACCGAGTTCGGGTCGGTGATGGTGACGCCCGCGCGCATCCACTTCAGCAGCAGGCGGCGGTTCAGCTCGGCACCGAGCCGGGCCAGCTGCACCCGGTCGTTGATGCCCTCGACCAGCCACGGGTCGGCGCAGACCAGCGCGCCCACCGGGCGGCCGTCGGCGCGCGCGATGGACAGCACGTCGGTCAGGTAGAGCTCGCCCTGGGCGTTGTCGGTGGACAGCCGCTCGAGCGCGTCGGTGAGGACTTCCGCGTCGAAGGCGTAGACCCCGGAGTTGATCTCGGTGATCTCCGCCTGCTCCGGGGTGGCGTCCTTCTGCTCGACGATCCCGGTGACGTTGCCGTCGGCGTCGCGCAGCATCCGGCCGTAGCCGGTGGGCTCGTCGACCACGGCGGTCAGCACGGTGACCGCGTTGCCGGAACCGGTGTGCTCGGCGAGCAGTCCGCGCAGCGTTTCGGCGTCGAGCAGCGGCACGTCGCCGTAGCTGACCAGGACCGTGCCGGTGAGTTCGGACGGCAGGGCGCTGAGCCCGCAGGACACCGCGTGCCCGGTGCCCAGCTGCTGCTCCTGGACGGCGGTGCTGATCGGCATGTCGAGCGCCTTGGCCACGCCGTCGAGGTGCTCGGCGACGGCTTCGCGACCGTGCCCCAGCACGACCACCAGCGAATCGGGCTCGACTCCGGCCGCCGCTCGCACCGCGTGCTCGACGAGCGGTCTGCCCGCGAGCCGGTGCAGCACCTTCGGGGTGGCCGACCGCATCCTGGTTCCCTCGCCGGCGGCGAGCACGACGGTGCTGACCGGTTCCGGGTGTGCGGCAGCGCGGTGGGAGGGGGCCGGGGCGGTGTCGCCCTGGAGCATCTGCGCTCTCCCTTGATCTCTGTGCGGCGTGGTGGCCGGAAGTGCCTGTTGCGTCCAAGCGGGTGAAGGGTAACCGGACCGGTTCGGCGTCTGGTCCAGCGCCCCTGCAGGACTTCCGGCGCGAGTGATGGTACCGCCGAACGGTCCAGCGATGAGTCCTCGACATACGCCGCGAGCTGGGCAGATGTGATCTTCGATGCAGCGGTCGGGCGACCGAGGGGTGACCGATCGCACCCTCGGCGGGCCTGGCGGAGGCCACCGCCGAGTGATCGCGGCGGTCGGGGGTGATCCCCGTCTAAAACTCGATCGGGTTAGAGGGCGTCCGGCGGGACCCACACGGAGTGATCTTCGACCGGTTGGTGGTTCGGCGGCGGGATCGCGCCGCCCGCGAGCGCTGCCACGCGGTTCCCGCCGCCGCGCTTGGCCTGGTACATCGCGGCGTCCGCGCGGGCGAGCACCTGCGCCGCCGATTCCTGCGGCCGCATCGCGACGACGCCGATCGACAGCGTCACCCCGTGGATCTCCTCGGCGGGCAACCGGTCGACCGCCTCGACCGTGCGCTGCAGCGCGGCTTCCGCGGCGCCGAGCGTCGCGCCCGGCAGCAGCACGACGAACTCGTCACCGCCGTAGCGCGCGACGAAGTCGTCGGTGCGCAGCGTGTCGCGCAAGGTCACCGCGACCATGCGCAGCACGTCGTCGCCCTCGGCGTGCGAGCAGCGGTCGTTGACGCCCTTGAAGCCGTCGAGGTCGACCAGCGCCACCGCCAGCGGGGCGGCGTCGGGTTCGGTGAGCAGCGCTTCCAGCCGGTCGTCGAGGGCTCGCCGGTTGGACAGGCCGGTCAGCGGGTCCTGCAGGGCCTGCCGGGTGATCGCGTCGTGCTTGTGGTTCAGCCGCGAGTTCTCCAGCCGGGTGACCAAAGTGGACAGCCGCGCCTGGCGCATGGTCCACAGCTCGGTCTCCAGCTCCAGCGCGTACTCGCGCAGCGCCTCGTGCACGTCGGCGCTGTCCAGCTCGGTCAGCTGCGCGTACTCGCGGGCCAGCGAGATGCGCAGCGTCGGCTCCGAGGTGTCCGAGTCCAGCTCGGCCCTGGTCTCCGACAGCACCTGCACCGCGCGCTCGCCCTGATCGGCCTGGGTCAGGCAGCGGGACAGCGCGATCGCCACGATGATCTTCTCGCGCGGGTGGATCGCGCGGTCGAGATCGCGCAGCACCTCCAGGCGCTCGATGTGCTCGGCGTGCGGCTTCGCGAGCGCGTGCGCGGCGCCGAGCACCGGCATCTGCTCGGCGGCCGGGCGGTCGGACACGCGGGGGGACATGATCGTGCGCGCCGGGAGGAACTCGACGCGCTGGTCATCCAGTTCGGCGCTGTCCTCTTCGGACTCGGCCAGCCGGC
>NZ_JBEOVY010000508.1:0-4027 GCF_040295745.1 Saccharopolyspora sp. NPDC002686 | reverse complement strand
CGGGCCCGCGACATGATGCCGGTGCTGGTGGCCTGGATGCTGTCCATCGGCATCGTGGTGCTGGAGAAGGACGGCGGCGACCTCCCACCACTCGGCCCGTTCGGCACCTTCGACCTCGCGCGCGACGAAGTCCTTCGTCACGGTTCCGTCCTGCAGCCGGAACTCGGGGTGGGCCTTGATGTTGTGGTACCAGGTCGGGTGTTCGGGGGCACCGCCCTTGGACGCCACGACCGCGTACTTGCCGTCGTGCTCCACCCGCATCACCGGGGTGTAGCGCAGCTTGCCGGTCTTCGCGCCGCGCAACGTCATCAGCACGATCGGCGAGCCCTGGATCTTGATGCCTTCGGTGGTGCCGGTCTCGAGGATCTTCTTCGTCTGCTCCTGCACCCAGCTCGTGGGGCTGAGCTCTACGTTCTCCTGCGACATGCCCACGAGCAACGCGCCGCCCGGAGCCGCCATTCCCGAACCGCGGCACGACCCCACCATCGGCGGACACCCGGCCCGGTCAGCTCTCCGGGTCGAGGTGGTAGAGCTCGGGGAGGTTGACCACGATCGCTTCCTGGGTGCTGCGGGCGATCACCACGACCGCCGGGTTGTCCGGGTCCGGGTTCTCCTCCCGGTGGGGGACGAAGGGCGGGACGAAGATGTAGTCGCCCGGGCCGGTCTTGATCCGGACCTCCTCGTCGCCGTCGTGGAAGACGAACTGCGGGTTGCCGCTGACCACGTGGATCGCCGTCTCCGACTCGCCGTGGTGGTGGTTGTCCGAGGCCGTCGACGGGGCCACGTGGGTCTCGCCCATCCAGATCCGCTCCGAGCCGACCAGATCACCGCTGATCGCGGCCAGCCGCCGCATGCCCTCGGTCTGCGCGGTGTTCTTGTCCAGGTCGGCGGCCCGGACGTGGTGCAGCCGGGTGCGCAGCGAGGCCCGCTGCTCCTCGGGCACCGAAGTCGCCAGGTCCGGGTGGAAAGCGTCGTGCTGGGTCATCTGCGTCCTTCCTCTTTCACCGATCGCCGACCACCGGCACCCGGCCGAGGAAGTCGGCGACCTGCCGTTCCAGTTCGCGCCACACGTCGGCATCGGGTGAACCGCTGTGCACCGAGGTAACCCCACCGTCCACCGCGCGCACAACCTCGCCGACCGTGATCTCCTCCGCATCCCGGGCCAACCAGTACCCGCCGTCGCAGCCGCGCTGGCTGGCGACCAGTCCCGCGCGGCGCAGTTCGATCATCAGGTTGACCAGGGAGTTCAGCGGAATCCGCTGGTTGCGCGCGATGACCGCGCACTTGACCGGTCCGTCGCTGCCCGCCAGCTCGCGCAACGCGCGCAGCGAGTAGTCCACCCGTGCGGAGACCTGCACCGGAGCGGTGCGGCGCGGCTTCGCCACCTCGGGCAGCAGCACCGCCCCCTTGGCGATCTCCTCGCAGAACAGCACGATCCGGGCGGCCGCGCTGCGGTGGTGCTGATCGTTGAGGACGTCGTGCACGCCCTCCTTGAACACCGCCAGCGAGCTCTGCGGGAGGCGGGCGGCGAGCGCGGCCACCGGGGCGACCGGCGCGATGGTGTCGGCGTCACCGTGCAGCAGCAGCACCGGGATCTCGGGCAGGCGCTCGGGCGGTTCGGTGACGTCGTCGGCCAGCCGCCCCCACTCGAAACCGGGGTCGTTGCGCAGCAGTTCCCGGTGCACCGGGCACGACGTGCGCACCCCGATCTCCTCGGCGCGGTCGGCGGGCGGCAAGCCGTCGGCCAGCGGGGTGCCCACCAGCACCAAACCGTCCAGTTCGATCTCCAGCGCCAGCTGCCAAGCGCGCAGCGCCCCGGTGTCGGTGCCCACCAGGAACCGCGCCGCGCCCGGCTCGAACCAGCCGGCCGGATCGCTGTCCGGCTCGGGTACCAGCACCGCGTAGCCGTCCGCTGCGAGCCGACGGCCGAAGCGCTCGTAGAGCGCCGGCGTCTCGCCTCTGCCGGGCAGCACCGCGATGGTGCCCCGGCTGGTCCCGTTCGGGGTCCACGTGGTCATCTCCGGTTCACCCCGCCCGGTACAGGTCCCGCTCGCACGCCCCGGCCACGTCGACCGGTTCGCGCAGCACACCTGCCTGGAGGTAGCGGTCGGCGACGGCTTGCAGGTCGCGCACCACGTCATCGCCCAACGGCCGGACTTCCTGCTTGGTCCGGGTGAGGATCTGCCGTGCGACCGGCGGGTCCAGCGAGGTCAGCTTCTCGTAGACGCGCTGGTACTCGCCCGGGTTCTCATCGCTCCACCGCCAGGCCGCCTCGAACCGGCGCAGCGCGTCGGCCAGCGCCTCGCGCTTGAGCGGGTCCGCCGCGGCCGTGGCCGACACCGACAGGATCCCGTTGCGGCCGTTGATGCCCTCGCCGTCGCGGATCACCCGTGCTCCCGAGTGCTCGGCGATCGCCAGGTACGGGTCGAAGGTGGCCCAGGCGTCGATGTGCCCGGCGCTGAACCCGGCCTGCGCGTCGGTGGGCAGGCTGAAGGTCAGCTGCACGTCCTGCGGGGTGAGGCCGGCCTCCTCCAGCGCGCCGAGCGCGGTGTAGTGCGAGACGCTGCCCGGCGCGGTGGACACCACGAGGTGCTTGCCGCGCAGGTCGGCCACGGTGCGGATCGGCGACCCCGGCGGCACGATGATCGCCGTGGAGCTGGGCGAGGCAGCGGTGGCCAGCGCCGGTCGCGCGGGCACTCCACCCGCGATGGCCTGCACGGTGGGCGCGTCGGCGGCGGTGGCGGTGTCCACGTCCCCGGAGCGCATCGCTTCGAAGAGCGGTGCGGCGCCTTGGAAGTTGGCCCACTTGATCCGGTACGGCGCGTCGTCGAAGGCGCCCGAGGCCTCGACCCTCGCCCGCAGGCCACCCGCCTGGTCCCCCAGCACGAGCGTGACCTCGGACAACGAGTTGGCCGAATCCTCCTTCGCGCAGCCGGTCACCGCCAGCAGCGCGGTTGCCAGCACGGCGAGCAGAGCTCTGGTCGTTCGCATTCTTCAGTTCTCCAGCCATGAAGCCTGTTGATGGTCGCGTTGCTCGGGTGGTCGCCTAGTCGAGCAGGTCCGGCTGCTCGTGGACGATCTCCTCGAACAGCGGGGCGAAGGTGACCCAGCCCGGGTCGCGGTGCTCCTGGTACTGCTCCCAGGTGTGCCGCGCGATCTCGTGCGGGATCTGCTGCAGCGGACCGGCCGCTTGGGCCACGACCTGGACCTTCGAGTTCCGCTCCGCGGCGACGTACAGCGCCACCGCCTCCTCCAGGCTGCGGCCGACGGTCAGCAGCCCGTGGTTGGCCAGGATCGCCAGCCTGCGCTGCCCCAGCGTCGAGGCGATCCGGCGGCCTTCCTCCAGGTCGAGCACGACGCCGGAGAAGTCGGGCACGATCACGTTGTCCTCGTAGAACTGGGCGCTGTCCTGCGAGATCGGCAGCAGTTCGGTGCCCAGCGCGGCGAGCGCCTTGCCCCAGATGGAGTGGCTGTGCGCGGCGGCGTCGACGTCCGGCCGGGCCTGGTGGATCTGCGAGTGGATGGCGAACGCGGCCTGGTTGACCGGCAGGTCGCCGTGCACGATCTGGCCGTCGTGGTTCACCAGCAGCAGGTCGGAGGCCTTGATGCGGCTGAACGCCCGGCCGAGCGGGTTGACCCAGAAGTGGTCGGCGAGCTCCGGGTCGCGGACGGTGATGTGCCCGGCGGCGCCTTCGCTGTAGCCGAGCTTGCCGAAGATCCGCAGCGCGGCGGCGAGCCGCTGCTTGCGGAACCGGCGCTCGTCCTCGACGTCGTCGAAGACCGGCCGGGCCGGGAAGCTGTTGTTGCGGGGCGAGAGGTTCCGGGCGAACTCGGACAGCCCGGGTGCGGTGGTGGTCATGTCGATCTCCTCGGGTTCGTGCCTAGGCGGCTTCGCGGCGGGCGATTTCCTGGCGCACCAGCGGGATCAGCTCGCGGCCGTAGTCCACCGCGTCGTCGAACGGGTCGGTCGGCGTGCTGGACAAGGTCGGCACGTTCGGCTTCCTGCGCTACAGCCTGCCGCTGACGC
>NZ_JBEOVY010000507.1:0-4080 GCF_040295745.1 Saccharopolyspora sp. NPDC002686 | reverse complement strand
GCGAGGACGGCCTGCCGCTCTACCAGGTGGCGCTGATCGAGGACGTCACCGACCGGATGATGCTGCAGGAGCGGCTGCGCCACCAGGCGATGCAGCACCGCCAGCAGCGCGCTGACGGCGTGCGGCACCGTGTCGCCGCCGCTGGGGTGGTCGACCAGCCGCAGCAGCGGGGTCAGCAGGTTCTCGGCGGCGAGCTCGACGTCGAGGATGCGCTGGCGCAGCCGGTAGCGGCCGGCCTCGTCGAGCGAATCGAGCTGGCCGACGGCGTTCTCGAGCATCAGCGACGTCTCGTTGAGGCGCACCGATCGGTTGGTCAGCTCGCGTCGCCGCGCCACCGATCCGGGCTGTTCGGCGACGTCCCGCACGGCGTGCAGCAGGCCGTGGACCTGCGCTTGCATCGTCCGGAGACCGCGTTCGAGCACTCCTTCGGGGTAGTCGCTCAGCACCAGGAACCGCAGCACGAACGCGGCCAGCGCTCCGACGATCGCCGCCGCGAACAGCGCGGGCAGCTGGGCCGGCTTCGGCTGCAGGAACATCGCGAAGAAGTAGCCCATGAACGCGACCATGCCCAGCGGGAAGAACCGCGGGCCGAAGCGGCGGATGTAGACCGCCACGAAGATCACGACCAGGAACACCAGCACGTGCACCAGCGGCCAGGGCGTGGTGAGGATCGCCAGCACCAGCACGACCGTCACCGGCAGCGGCATGAGCAGGGTGGTGATCTGCTGCTGGCGCCGCTGCGGGTCGTTGACGCCGAGCGAGGAGTTGATCGCCACCACGGCGCCGAGCATCGCCAGCGGCAGCGGCTGGCCCCACCAAGCCAGCACCGGCAGCACGACCGCGATGGTCAGCGCGACCGAGAGGGTGACCCGCGTCGCGGTGCGCAGCCTGCGCATGGACGGGTCAGAGGCGAGGAAGCGATTCCACCACTCGCTCCACATAGCGCCGCGGGCTCCTTCGCGCTCATCCGATCAGGCTTGCGAGATTACGCCGGATCTTCGCTCAGCGGGTGCGGTGGCGCCGGACGCTTTCCTCGACCAGGTCCAGCACCGGGGTCAGGTGCTGCGCGGGCAGCCCCATCGCCAGGTGCGAGAGCAGGCCCTCGAGCACCAGTTCCAGGTATGCGGTCAGCACGTCGACGTCGACGTCGTCGCGGAGGTTGCCCGCTTGCTTCTGCCACTCCAGGCGCGCCCGGGTGGCGGTGGTCAGCTGCTCGGAGCGCTGCGCCCAGCGCTCCCGGAACTCCTCGTCGGTGCGCAGCCGCCGGGACACCTCCAGCCGGGTGCCCAGCCAGTCCGCGCCCAGCGCGGGGGCGCCGGTGCTGGAAGCGTTGAGCAGGTTGCGCATGACCTGCACCAGACCCTGCTCGGCCACCACGTCGGCCATCCGGGTCGCGTCGTCCTCGGCGAGGGCGAGGAACAGCGACTCCTTGTCCTTGAAGTGGTGGAAGATCGCTCCGCGGGAGAGCCCGGTGGCTTCTTCCAGCCGGCGCACGGTGGCGCCTTCGTAGCCGAAGCGCGCGAAGCACGACCGGGAGCCGTCGAGGATCTGACGGCGCCGGGCGTCGAGGTGGTCTTGGCTGACCCGAGGCATATCCTGATCGTCCCAGGACGCACCGCAGGATGGCAATCCGTACGTACGTTTTGCTACCTGGCTCCCACCGTTCGGACGCGCGTCCGATCAGGTGGACGGACCTCGAAAAACCCGAATCCCGTTAACACTTGGCGTGATTGAGAACAAGGGTCGCGACCATGGGGGACGAGCGGTAGCGTCGGTGACCGGCCAATTACGGACGGTGATCATGTTGCCGGTGTCGACCGATCCTGCCGCCGCTGACTTCCCGACCTCCCGCGTTCGAACCAGGGCGGAGGCCGAGGCCTACGTCGCCTCGGTGTGCTTCAAGCACGGCCCCCCGAAGCTGATGGGCATCGAACTCGAATGGACCGTGCACCACCAGGACGACCTGACTCGCCCGCTCGACGCCGCGACGCTCATCAGCGCGCTCGGCGAACACGCGCCCCCTTCCCTGGTCCCGGACAGCCCGCACCGACCGCTGCCGAACGGCTCGGTGCTCACCGTCGAACCCGGTGGCCAGGTCGAGGTCTCCAGCCTCCCCACGACTTCCATGCGCTCGCTGTTCACCGTGGTCGCCGCCGATGCCGCGCACGTGGCGCGCCGGTTGGGCCGGGCCGGTCTGGTGCTCGGCGAGCAGGGCACCGACCCGTGGCGGCATCCCCGGCGGATCCTGCGGGTGCCGCGCTACGCGGCGATGGAAACCGCGTTCGACCGCATCGGTCTGGACGGCCGGTTGATGATGTGCAGCACCGCCGGGGTGCAGGTGTGCCTGGACGCCGGTGAACCGGACCGGGTGGCCGCCCGCTGGGCCGCGCTGCACGCGCTCGGACCGGTCATGATGGCGACCTTCGCCAACTCGCCCCTGCTGTTCGGCGAACGCACCGGATGGGTGTCGACCCGCACCCGCGCGCTGCTGCGCACGGATCCGCCGCGCACCCGTCCGGGCTCGATCACCGCTGATCCGGCCGGGAGCTGGGCCAGGCGGGTGCTGGACACCTCCTTGGTCTGCCGGCGGCGCGAAGGCGACGACTGGACGGTGCCCAGCGGGATCAGCTTCGCGGAGTGGATCCACGGCACGTGGCCGGACCCGCCCACCCGCGAGGACCTCGACTACCACCTCACCACCGTGTTCCCGCCGGTCCGGCCGCGCGGCTACCTGGAGGTCCGCTACCTGGACGCCCAGCCCGGTGACGGCTGGATGCTCCCGGCCGCGGCGCTGATCGCGCTGTTCCGCGAGGAGTCCACGGTGGACGAGGTGCTGGCGCTGACGTCCCCGGCGGTGGGCCGCTGGGTGCACGCGGCGCGGCACGGCCTGCTCGACCGGACCTTGGCGCACGTCGCCGAGGACGTCTTCGAGCTGGCCTGCCGGCTGCTCGACGGGCCGGACGTCCCGGAGGGGCTGTCCGGTGAGCTGGCCGACTTCGTGGCGCGGCGCATCGCCGCGACCGGCGATCGCTGATCACTGCGGAGGTATCCGGTGAACCTGGCAGAACTGAGCGAGGAAGACCTGCGCGCGCACGTGGCCGCGGAGCTGGCGCGCACCCGGCGGCGCAGCGCCGAGCTGACCGACTCGGTCGACGACGAGGACCTGGTCAAGCAGCACTCGCCGCTGATGTCCCCGCTGGTGTGGGACCTGGCGCACGTGGGCAGCCAGGAGGAGCTCTGGCTGGTGCGCGACGTCGGGGGTGCCGAGGCGATCCGCCCGGACATCGACGACCTCTACGACGCCTTCCAGCACGCCCGCCGCGACCGCCCGCAGCTGCCGCTGCTGGGACCGGCCGAGGCCCGCGACTACGTCGGAACGGTGCGCGACAAGGTCTTCGACCTGCTGGAGCGCACCCCGCTGGAGGGGCGGCGGCTGGTCGACCAGGCCTTCGCCTTCGGCATGATCGTGCAGCACGAGCAGCAGCACGACGAGACGATGCTGGCCACCCACCAGCTGCGCAGCGGAGCCCCTGCGCTGACCGCGGAACCACCACCGTCCGATGTGGACGTCCTGGCGCCCGAGGTGTTCGTGCCCGGCGGTCCGTTCACCATGGGCACCTCCACCGAGCCGTGGGCGCTGGACAACGAACGCCCGGCGCACCAGGTGCACGTCGACGACTTCTACCTCGACAGCGCACCGGTCACCAACGGCCAGTACCTGGCGTTCATCGACGCCGGCGGCTACGAGGACCCGCACTGGTGGACCGAGGCCGGCTGGGCGTACCGGCAGCGCGCCGAGCTGCAGGCGCCCCGGTTCTGGCAGCGGGACGGCGACCGGTGGACGCGCCGCCGGTTCGGGCACGTCGAGCCGGTGCCGGAAGCCGAACCGGTGGTGCACGTCAGCTTCCACGAGGCCGAGGCGTACGCGGCGTGGGCCGGGAAGCGGCTGCCCACCGAGCAGGAGTGGGAGAAGGCCGCGCGCTTCGACCCGAGCACCGGCCGGTCGCTGCGCTACCCGTGGGGCGACGACGATCCGGAACCGGAGCACGCCAACCTCGGCCAACGGCACTTGCAGCCGGC
>NZ_JBEOVY010000506.1:0-4081 GCF_040295745.1 Saccharopolyspora sp. NPDC002686 | reverse complement strand
GTTCGCCGTTGAGGTCCTCGCCCGCGGCATCCGTGATTTCGACGACGCCGGGGTGTTCGTCACGTTCGAGGAGACGCCCACCGATATTCGCCGCAACGCTGCTTCGCTGGGCTTGCCCATCGAACGGTGGGAGGCCGTGGGGCGGTGGCCCTGCTCCGCGACTTCGAACACGCCGGCGAGATCCAGCGGGCCATCGCCGTAGTGCAGGCCCGGGGCACCGCGCATGAGCACAGCATTCGCCAGGTCACGATCGACGGCGACGGCATGCACATCGGCGAACGCCTGCGCGGCGTCGCCCACATCCTCACCGCGAATTCCCTCGTCGTCGAGGATCCGCAGCGGCCGACCCGGCCCGGTTGAACACAGGGGCCGAGAACCGATGAGTAACCCTCACCCCGACCAGCGTGCTGCGGCAGGCGCCGAACCGAGCCGGCCGCTGGCTCGCGGTTCCGCGACGGTGCGAACCAGGCCATGGTGGAGGCATCGGCGGACGGGATCGTCGCCGTCGACGAGCGAGGGATCATCCGTCTCGCCAATCCGGCCGCCGAGATGCTCTTTGCCCGCTCGACGGGAGATCTCGTCGGCAGCGCGTTCGGTGCCCCGACGGTCGTCCACCAAACCAGCGAGATTGACTTGATACAGCCGGACGGATCCGCCCGGGGGGTCGAAATGCGGGTCACTGCCACGACTTTGCGCGGCGAGCGCATCTACGTTGCCGCGCTCCGCGATGTCACGCGGCGAAAGCAAGCCGAAAAAGACCTCGAAGTCGCCCTGGAACGGCAGACGACCGTGGTCGCCGTGGCCGCCCACGAGCTCCGCACCCCGGTCGCCGCGATCAAACTGCTCGTACACCTGCTGCGGGAACGGCGTGCCACGCTCAGCCGAGCAGTCGGGGTGGGTCGAGATCCGCGTGTGCACCGGGGGCCGGGCGTGCCGGACTCATTCGTGCCTCACTTGTTCGAACGCTTCAGCCGCGAGCCGCGCGCCCGGCGACAGATGGAGGGAGCCGGCCTCGGGCTGTGGATCGTCCGCAACCTCGCCCGTGCCACCGGTGGCGAGGCCTGGTACGAGCCCAACGACGACGAAGGCGCCTGCTTCTGCCTCCGCTTGCAAGGAACGCCAAACACGTGACGGCGACCTGTCAATCCACACAGGAGTTCCCCGGTTGGCAATGCATCGCGTGTACGGGCCTGGCGAAGACTGGCGGACTGAGTCATTCCGCTTCGAAGCCGGGGGGCAGCCGCTGCTGTTTGGCCGCCAGGTTGAGGTCGGCTACGCGGAGTCGGAACACCTCCATGGTCAGTCCGAAGTACTTGCTGGTTTCCCCCACCCATTCCATGCCGTTGCGACGTACTGCAGCCGCGGCGCGTGTGTTGCCGGGCCGAACGACCGCGAAGATCTCGTCGACCTCGTGCTGAAATGCCCATTGCGCCAGCGCGTACGTCGTCTCGACGGAATAGCCCTGTCCCCACACGTCCGGATGCAGTTGCCAACCGATCTCGAGGTCCTCGTTGGCGGGTGGCAGAGGCAGCAGCGTCGCGCCGCCGATCACGCGCTCGTCCTTGCGCTGCTGGATAGACCATCGTCCGGCGGGTGGGATCGACCTGGCGTCCTCAGCGATCCACTGCCGCAGCAGCAGACGCATGGCCGGTAGGTCGGGAACCTGCTCCATGATCGGGCTGAGCCACCTTGCCACGTCGGCGTGCCCGAAGACATCCAGTGCCGCTCGGGCGTCGTCGACGTGCCACGACCGCAGCACAAGTCGCTCCGTGACCAGCTGCTCGGCCATTCACCCAGCCTAGCCAAGAGCAGCCCTGGTGAGGTAGGAGGAGTGCTGGCATCCCGGTGAAGGGACCCAACCCGAGCGCCGACATGCCGTACTTCCGCGCCACCTTGAACAGGGACATGGGTGAGGCGGCCACCTGTCGGCTATCGGACGAACCTGGCTCGACGGGGACGTCTCACGGCCCCAAAGCCAGCCACGCGCCGACACCGCAAGCTCTGAGTCAGAAGCCTCTGTTCGGAGGTTCGAACAGCGGCATGCTTGTGGTTGAGTGCGGCTGTAGCGCTCCCCAGGGTTCGGCGCTGCTGGCAACATGGCCGCAAGGGGAGATGAGCAGTCAATGAGCAAGGTCGTTGGCCGGTGGTGCGCAGGGCGCGGTCACTGGCATGAGGACGGCTGCTTCGAGATCGTTTTGGAGCACGCCACGGATAAGTGGTTGGTCACGTACCTCACCCACGGAGAACCACACGCGCGCCTCGGTTTTGACACCGAGGAAGAGGCGCATGGGGACATTCGGTGGCTGGTGTCCATCCTTCCCGCGGACGTTGCTCCGTGGGAGCGCGTGGCTTAAGAGCGCATCTGATCTTGATTTAGGTACTGATGTCCTGTTCGAGTGGTTCCGTTCGCCAGGTTTGGGTGGATTCACCGGTCCGCCGGCCTCCCACTTGGCGTAGTAGTCATACACCATCTTGTAGGGTGGGAAGTACTCCCAGGCGGTCCCGGTCCGGCACACATACAGGACCGCGTTCACGATCTCCCGCAGGTCATGCACCCGCGCCGCGGCTCCTGGCCCACGCCGTGCGGCACGCCATGCCGTCAGGGTCGGCTCGATCAACGCCCACCGGGCATCTTCTGGTGGACCCTGTCTTGGGCCACTCTGCTCGTTTGTCCGCGCGCACCCGACGACACGGGAGGGTTGTCTGGTGAAGGCCGCCACCGTGGTTCCAGGCAGGCCGGAGTTGTCAGCGGTGACCGAACTGCCCGATCCCGTGCCGCAGCCGGGGGAGCTGTTGGTGCGTGGTCTGCTGGTGGGGTTCTGCGACATTGATCGTGATGTCACCGAGCGAGCGCACGGCCTCTTGCCGCCGGGGCAGGACCGGATGGTTCTCTTTCACGAATCTGTGGGTCGGGTGATCCACGCACCCGCGATCAGCGGTTTCCGGGAGGGCGACTACGTGGTGGGCGTCGTCCGGCGTCCGGACCCGCAGCCGTGCGAGGCGTGTACCGCCGGGCAATGGGACTTCTGCCTCAACGGTGAGTACACCGAGCGCGGCGTCAAGGAACTGGACGGATTCGGTGCTCAGCGGTGGACGGTCGAGCCCCAGTTCGCGATCAAGGTCGCCCCGGCGCTCGGTGATCTGGGGGTGCTGACCGAGCCCGCATCGGTGGTGGCCAAGGCGTGGGAGCAGGTTGACACGATCGGCAGACGAGCCTACTTCGCTCCCCGTCACGCGTTGGTGACAAGCGCCGGACCGATCGGCCTGCTCGGTGCGCTGCTAGGCGCGCAACGCGGCCTGGACATGCACGTTCTCGACCACGCCACCGAGGGGCCGAAACCGGATCTGGTGCGCGCGCTGGGCGCCACCTACCACACCTCGCTGGACGACCTGGGCTGCGAACCGGACGTTGTGATCGAGGCGACCGGATCCGGACAGGTCGTGTTCGAGCTGCTGCAACACACCGCGCGCAACTCCATCACGGTGCTGACCGGCAGCACGGGCCACCACCGCACCGTGCCCTTCCCGGCGGCGGCGATCGACAACCAGTTGATGTTGGACAACGACGTCGTTCTGGGCAGCGTGAACGCCAACCTGCGCCACTACAACCAGGCCGTGCAGGCGCTGGCCGGCGCGGACCGGAACTGGCTGGGGGCCCTGATCAGCCGCCGGATCCCGTTGGGCGACTGGACCCAAGTCTTCGAGACGGGCCCCGACGAGGTGAAGGTCGTCGTCGACCTCCAGGCCTGAGCTCGATGAGCCGACCCGGGTGCTGGTTGTGGTCGTGGTCCGGCTGCGGCGGTGCGAAAATCAGAGCCGAGGATCGAAGACATCGGGGCGCGATGGTCGAGGAACGTGATGTCGAGTTCGTGACCCGGGGTGGGCACGGCGGGATCGCGCGGCTGCAGTCGAAGGTGGAGGCGCGCCTCGGGCTGCTGGCCGCGGGCTTGCAGGAGTACGCGATCTTCGCGCTCGACGTGGCCGGTCGGGTGGAGGGCTGGGGCGACGGGGCAGAACGAATCATGGGCTATCGCAGCGCCGAGATCATCGGGAGGCACTTCTCGGTGCTCTCCCCGGCGCA
>NZ_JBEOVY010000505.1:0-4084 GCF_040295745.1 Saccharopolyspora sp. NPDC002686 | reverse complement strand
TCCGATTTCCATTGAATTTGCGGAAGTTCTCCACAGGACCCGGAACTTGTCCACAACCGTCGGTGTGTCCGGCCCCGACGCACCGGGGTCCCGACGCACTGGGTCCGGACACGCCGGGGCTCCGACACGCCGGGGGTCACAGTTTCAATTGAAACTGCGGAACCAGGTGTCGGCGTGTCGGGAGGGGACACGCCGGAGGGATCCGCAAATTCCATTGAAATCGGACGTGCGATTTCAATGGAATTTGCGGATCCCCGGGTCAGGAGGCGAGCGCGGACTTGGCGGCCTTGCGGGCTTCGGCCGGGGTGGACGTGGCCAGGGCTGCTTCGGCGGCTTGGCGGAAGGCGGCCATGGGGTGCTCGGCGAGGGCCGCGCCGACTGCCGGGACCGCTGCTCCGGCCATCGAGAGGCTGGTCGCGCCGAGTCCGGCCAGCACGCCGGCCAGCTGCGGGTCGGACGCCGCTTCGCCGCACACCCCGACCGGTTTGCCCAGTTCGCGCCCGGCCTCGCCGACCTGCGCGATCAGGCGCAGCAGCGCGGGCTGCCACGGGTCATTGAGCTCGGCGAGCGCACCGGCCATCCGGTCCGCGGCGAACACGTACTGGGCCAGGTCGTTGGTGCCGATGCTGACGAAGTCGACGGCGGCCAGGATCTCCGGAGCGCTCAGCGCGGCGGCCGGGATCTCGATCATCACCCCGGCGCGCGGCAGGCCCGCCGCGCGGACCCGCTCGGCGAACCAGGCGGCTTCCGCCGCGGTGGCGACCATCGGCGCCATCACGGAGACCTCGGCACCGGAGTCGGCGGCCGCACCGGCGATCGCGGCCAGCTGCCGGTCCAGCAGGTCCGGCCGGTCGAAGGCCACGCGCAGGCCGCGGACGCCGAGCGCCGGGTTCGGTTCGACGCCCATGTCCAGGAACGCCAGCGGCTTGTCCGCCCCGGCGTCGAGGGTGCGCACGACGACCGGCTTGCCCGCGAACGGTTCGAGCACCTCGCGGTAGGCCGTGCGCTGGGTCTCCACGGACGGCTCGTCGTCGGCCGCGAGGTAGCAGAACTCGGTGCGGAACAGCCCGATTCCTTGGGCCCCGGCAGCCGCCGCAGCGCGTGCATCAGCGGCCGAGCCGACGTTGGCGATGACCTTGACCGGCTCGCCGTCCGCCGTGGCGCCGATGCCGTTCCACTCGACGGCCGCGGCCCGTTCGGCGGCCTGCACGGCCACCTCTTCGCCGCTGATCTCCACCTCGCCGCTGTCGCCGTCGACGACGGCGCCGACCGCGTCGGGCGCTTCGAGCACGCCGCGGACCGCGACCACGGCCGGAATGCCCAGCGCACGCGCCAGGATCGCGGTGTGGCTGGTCGGACCGCCCTCCTCGGTGACCAGCGCGAGCACCAGCCCCGGGTCCAGGTCGGCGGTGTCGGCGGGGGCGAGGTCGCGGGCCAGCAGCACGCTCGGCCGCTCGAGCTCGGGCACGCCGGGCGGGGTCACGCCGTGCAGCTCGGCGATGATCCGGTCCCGCACGTCCTGCACGTCGCGGGCGCGTTCGGCCATGTAGCCGCCGGCTGCGCGGAGGGCGTCGGCGAACCCGTTCGCGGCTTCGAAGATCGCGCGCGGCGCGGGCAGCGAGCGGGCGGTGACCTGCTGTTCGGCTTGCGAGATCAGCGCCGGGTCCATGGCCATCGCGGCGGTGGTCTCCAGGACGGCCTTCGCGTCGCCTTCGACTCGCGCGGCGCGCTGGAACAGCCGCTCGGCCACGGCGTCGGCGGCGGGGCGGATCCGCTCGGCCTCGGCGGTCGGGTCGGTCGGCGCGGGAGTGGCGGGCGGTTCGGGCAGTGGATCGGCGACCCGGGCGACCGGCCCCGAGGCGCGGCCGGAGCTGACTCCGACACCAGTCAAACGCGACATGGTCTAGACCATACCTTTCCGAGGTCTTCTGCATAAGCCTCATCGACGCGGCTCACTCCGAGCGGGAGATCCCGCCCGACACGGCGCGTCAGATCGACCTGTGCGGCGATCGTAGGCATCCGTCCACCGTTCGGCGCGATGCGGAAGTGGGCGCCCCCACACGCGGTGACCTCAGTGGTTCCTACGTCACCCGAATGTCGCAGCACGATGATTACCCATGAGTAACAAGTGAGTAGCTGTACGGATCCTGGCGGCACCCCGCGAACAGCAAGCTGTTGGCATGGCACTGAGCACGCAGATCACCGAGCCGACCCCGACCACCGACTGGTTCGCCGAGCCGCTGGCGGCGATCATCCGCCTGTTCTCGGCCCAGCTCCCGGACGTCCCCGAGAGCTCGGAGAACCCCGACGCCACGACCAACACGCTCCCGCCGCCGACGAGCGAGTGGCCCGACTGGGCGCCCCCCGCAGCGGGGGAGACGGTCGACACCAGCCTGGCGACCCCGGCCTTCATCCCGGTGGCCCGGATGGCGAGCTGACCGACGACCGATGCCGACACGAGAGAACCGAACCTGAACGGCCCGTTCACCTCGGAGGAGGAGCGGGCCGTTCGCCGTTCCGGCGGGCCACTGTGGAGCTTCCGGGGGTCCACCGTTCGAGCTAACTTGCGGCCGGATGCGGATCTTTTCCACGTTGTCCGGCGTCAGACTGAACAGGTTGCTGCTCGCCGGTATCGCGCCACCGACGATCACAACCCCAAGGGCCGACCGCAACGCCCCCCGTGCGGTCGGCCCTTGTCACACCTGCCTTAGAACTCGTTCTCATCTGCGCCCGGCGCATCGAAGGCAAAAATCTTGGTCAAAGGCAGTTAGCTCTCCTTGCGGAGGCCCATGGCCTTCAGCGCTCCGTCGACCAGGCCCGGCTTCTGCTCCGGGAGGAGGTGCGGCGCGTGTTCGCCGACCGCGTCGAGGACGGTGCCCGCCGAGGGGTTGACCGCCTGCCACTCGCCGATCACGACCGTCGGGACGGTCTCGTTGCCGTCAGCGATGCTGCGCACGGTCGCCGCCGCCTCCGCGTCGTCCCAGATGTTCACCTCGGTGAACTCCAGCCCCTGCCGGCGCAGCCCGGCGCGCAGCGAGGTGCAGAAGGGGCATCCCGGACGGGTGTAGACGACGACTTCCTGCACTCCGGCGGTCATGTTTCCTCCTAGATCGCGAACCGGGTCCACGAGCTGCAACGCGACGGGCACCCGGTTCATTCGCCCCGCGCCCGCACCCGGTGCGAACGCGAACCAGCCGAATCGACGCTAGCTCACCCGGTTCGGCCATCCGATGGGACACAATCGCTGCGTCCGGAGGAGGTGCCGCATGACCGAGGTGTCCAGGCGCGAGCGGCTCCGCGCCGCCACCGAACTGGAGATCCGCCAGCACGCCCGGGTGCTGCTGGCCGAGCACGGCAGCGATGCGGTCACCTTGCGAGCCATCGCGCGCGAGCTCGGCATCACCGCCCCCGCGCTGTACCGCTACTACGAGTCCCGCGAGGACCTGCTCCGCCAGCTGTGCGACGACATCTGCACCGACCTCGCCGCCGAGCTGCACGGCGAGTCGGAGGAGGCCGGCGAGCGGTTCCTGGACAAGATCTTCGCGGTGTGCCGCGGGTTCCGCTGCTGGGCGCTGGCCCACCCGGAGGAGTTCGCGCTGGTCTTCGCCACCCCGCAGCCCGAGGCGGAGCAGCACCGGCCGGACCAGTTCGCGACGGTCTTCCTCGGCCTCGTCGGCCCGTTCCTCGCCGAGGGCGCGGTCCTGGTGGCCCCGGCGGACCTGACGCCGGAGCTGCCGGACCTGTCCGACCACCAGAAGTCCCTGGCAGCGGCGTTCTCCACCGCGGGCGTGGAACTCCCGCCCGACGCGCTCCGAGCGGACGCGGTCTACTTCCTGCTCCGCTGGTGGGTCCGCCTCTACGGCCACGTGGCCTTGGAGGTCTTCGGCCGCTTCCCCTTCGACCTGACCGGCGCGGACCGCCTCTTCGAAGCGATGCTCCACGAGCTCACGACGGAAACCGGCCTCGCCTGACCAGAAAACGCGAAGGCCCCTGCGGGTGAGCCGCAGCGGCCATACGCCCACGCCCGCCCCGGGGGTGGGCGGGGCGGCGCGCGCGGGAGGGGGTGGTGACCGCGGGGATAGCA
>NZ_JBEOVY010000504.1:0-4090 GCF_040295745.1 Saccharopolyspora sp. NPDC002686 | reverse complement strand
AGCGACTTCGGCCCGTTGCGCCCGGGGATCGTGCGGCGCGGTCCGGAGGCGGTGGCCCAGGGCGCGACGACCTTCGCCGGCATCGCCGAGGCGGTCGAGCCGGTGCTGGTCAACGGCGCCGCCGGGGCGGTGGCGATCGTCGGCGGTCAGGTGATCTCGCTCGCGGCGTTCACGGTCGTGGGCGGCAAGGTCGTCGCGCTGGACATCCTCGCCGACCCCGACCGGCTGAACGGGTTGGACCTGTCCTTCCTCGGCTGAGTCCTCAGTGGACTTCGGCGGGCTCCACGAGCTCGACGAGGACACCGCCGGCGTCCTTGGGGTGCACGAAGTTGATCCGGCTGTTCGCGGTGCCGCGGCGCGGTTCTTCGTAGAGCAAGCGCAGGCCCTTGGCACGCAGCGCGGACATCGCGGCCTCCACATCGGTCACCCGGAACGCGAGCTGCTGCAGGCCGGGGCCGCTGCGGTCCAGGAACTTCGCGATCGCCGAGTCCTCGCGCAGCGGGGCGAGCAGCTGCAGCTGCGTCGCGCCCGTCGCGTCGCCGGGGGCGCGCAGCATCGCCTCGTGCACGCCCTGCTCCTCGTTGACCTCGGAGTGGGTGACTTCCAGGCCGAAGGTGTCCCGGTGGAAGGCGATCGCCGCCTCCAGGTCCGCAACCGCGATGCCCACGTGGTCGACCGCGGTGACCAGACCGTTGAGTTCCGCTCGCATGCCCGCAGCCTAACCGTGCCCCGATCGTGGGAAAAGCGTGGAAAACGCTAGATCGAATTGCCCCGATGGGCGGAGTCGGGTGACCTTGCTCCAGCACGAGCATGTGGCTAATTCACGTAGGAGGGGCGCACATGGCGAAGAAGCAACGTGGACCGGGCCGCAGGAGTGCAGTGCTGCTGGCGTCGATGGGACTGGTGCTGGGACTGGGCGTGCCGGCCCTGGCCGCCGGCGGCGACGGGGTTCCGAGCGGCGGTGGCGGCGAGAACCGGGCGGCCGACGACCTGCTCCGGGAGCGGGCCTGGGTCAAGGCCGGGCCGCTGAAGTTCGGCGCCGAACCCTACGACGCGGTGCACTCGGCCGCCGGCGACGCGGCGGGCAAGGCCGACTGCAGCATCAGCACGGCGGACGCCACCAACCTCGTGCTGTCCACGACCTGGCCGGAGGTCTCCGGCTCCGGGGACTCGCCGTCGCCGATGACGATGTCCCGCTACGACGACCAAACCGCCCTCGCCGACCCCGAGCAGCGCTCCGAAGGGCTGTTCTTCAACCCCGGCGTCGGTATCTGGCAGCTCGACTCGGCCGGTCTCGGCGCGGACGAAACGGCGGCGACCGCCATCGATTCGGTCACCGCGGCCGGGAAGATGGCGCCGTACATGGTCGGCAAGTACTGCTCCGCGATCAACGCGGGCTCCAGCGCAGCTCAAGCGCGCGCCACCGCGTGGCAGGACTGGCACGCCTGCGACCAGGGCGCCTGCGAGCAGATCTACGAGCGGCTGAAGGCCGACGGCGTCACCAAGGACGCCACCGTCACCCGCTACGGCGGAGCCGAGAAGCGCAGCTGCACCTTCGAAGGCACCGAGTACGACTGCCTGTACGTCGACCCGAGCGCGGCCCAGGGCGAGGACGCCTGGACCTCACCGGACTTCGGCCCCGCGCCGGTCCCGGACCCGTTCTACGTCTTCACCTACACCAAGTCCGGCAAGGACTACGAGGTCCGCTACTGGCTCAAGGGCGACTCCGGCGCGAAGACCGACGTCTCGGCCTCCCGCGAACTCGGCGTCAACGCCCGCACGAAGCTGTACTGGGCGGCCGAATCCGGGCTCTGCGACACGACCACCGGCTCCGGCAACTGCTGAGCGTATGGCAGTCGTCACAGGCGGCACGGGGTGTCATCGCGGGTATGGTCCCGGTGGTGCTCGCCGGGCCATGATGGTGGCGGCGGCGCGACGAGGCGTGGCGAAGACCGGGAGGTAGTCGTGGGCAGTTCGGTGATCGTGGCAGGTGCGCGGACCCCGATGGGGCGACTCCTCGGGTCGCTCAAGGATTTCTCCGGTGCCCAGCTCGGCGGGTTCGCGATCAAGGCCGCGCTGGAGCGCGCCGGGGTCCGGCCCGACCAGGTCGAGTACACGATCATGGGCCAGGTGCTGACCGCAGGCGCCGGGCAGATCCCCGCGCGGCAGGCCGCGGTCGCCGCCGGGATCCCGATGGACGTGCCCGCGCTGACCATCAACAAGGTGTGCCTGTCCGGGCTGGACGCGGTCGCGCTGGCCGACCAGCTGATCCGCGCCGGTGAGTTCGACGTCGTGGTGGCCGGTGGTCAGGAGTCGATGACCCAGGCGCCGCACCTGCTCACCGGGTCGCGGGAGGGCTTCAAGTACGGCGACGTCAACATGCTCGACCACATGGCCCACGACGGCCTGTTCTGCGCGTTCGACCAGGTCGCGATGGGTGTTTCCACCGAGAAGCACAACGCCCGGCACGGTGTGACCCGCGAGGACCAGGACGCGTTCTCCGCCCGCTCGCACCAGCTGGCCGCCGCGGCCGCCGAGAAGGGGATCTTCGCCGAGGAGATCGTCCCGGTGGAGGTGCCGCGCCGGAAGGGCGACCCGGTGGTCGTCGACACCGACGAGGGCGTCCGCCCCGGCACCACCGCGGAGTCCCTGGCCAAGCTGCGCCCGGCGTTCGCCTCCGACGGCACCATCACCGCAGGCTCCGCCTCGCAGATCTCCGACGGTGCGGCCGCGGTCGTGGTGATGAGCAAGGCGAAGGCCGAGGAGCTGGGCCTGGAGTGGATCGCCGAGATCGGCGCGCACGGCGTCGTCGCCGGTCCGGACGCCAGCCTGCACGAGCAGCCGTCCAACGCGATCAAGGCCGCCTGCGCCAAGGACGGCATCGAGGCGACCGACCTGGACCTGGTGGAGATCAACGAGGCCTTCGCCGCCGTGGGCCTGGTGTCCACGCGCGCGCTGGGCATCGACGAGGACAAGGTCAACGTCAACGGCGGCGCGATCGCGCTCGGCCACCCGATCGGCATGTCCGGTGCGCGGCTCGCGCTGCACCTGGCGCTGGAGCTCAAGCGGCGCGGCGGCGGAGTCGGCGCGGCCGCGCTCTGCGGCGGTGGCGGCCAGGGCGACGCGCTGATCATCCGAGTTCCGAGCGCCTGACCCTGATTTCGCCCCGGGGCCGACCCTGAAATCGGACGATTTTCAAGATCGATTTGGTCGGCCGCGGCTACCCTGGACGGCATGAAGTGGCTTCCAGGTGGATGGGATCGCGCTGACCGGGGCAACGACCAGGAGCGGCAGACGGTGCCCGCTCGCCCGCTCGGCGAGCGGGGCACCGCCCGCTACACCTCGGAGCGCGACGTGATGCAGGAACCGGCGACGCGCATCCAGCCGGGCGGCGGGCACCGCCCCGTCGTCCTCAGCGCCGACGCGCGCGACGTCGACGTCAGCGCCAGCAGCTTCAAGGCGCTGGCCATCGGCGGCGGGATCAGCGGTCTGTGCACGGTGCTGATCGCGGCCACGCTGGTCAACAAGGGCAACAGCCTCGGCCTGTGGTTCTGGCAGCTGGTGTTCGGCGTGCTCTTCCTGTGGTTCATCTCCGCGTCCCGCGGCATGTTCAACGGCCGCGGCTTCCTGATCGACCGCAGCGGCTTCTACGCGCGCACCTCCGGCGAGGTCTGCGGCGTGGCGTGGGACGAGATCAAGGCCATCGGCATCGGCACGCTGCCGTGGGTCCAGAACCGCCGCCCGATCGCCCCCGAGCGCCGCCGCGCGCTGGAGTTCTACCCGACCGACCCCGGTTTCCCCGCACGTCACCCGGAGCTGGAGCGCTGGCGGATCACCGAGCCCGCGTCGATGCCCGGCCTGCCCGGCGAGCGCTACCGGTTCCACCTGCCGCCGTTCAGCCGCCTGCCGAAGGCGCTGGAAGGCGCGGTCCAGGACGTCGCCCCGCAGAAGTGGGTCGGCCAGTACCGCCGAGAACAGCCCAAGCCGCAGGACTGAGTTCCTGTCTGAAGCTCTCGTTTTGCGTGGCGGTGCGGGTAGCGGAACCTCAGCGCCCGCCTGGACTCCGGGTGCCCGACTTTATGTATGCCAA
>NZ_JBEOVY010000503.1:0-4109 GCF_040295745.1 Saccharopolyspora sp. NPDC002686 | reverse complement strand
TGGCCGTCCTCGCCAGGCGAACGCTGAGAACCCGCGGCGGTGCGAGTTGCGAGGGTGGGTTATGCGCCTGCGGCGCATGCGCCCCTCACCGTGCGGTGCCGGTCGTGCTTCGCGGTCGCAGGCCAGAGAGACCGCAATTTCAATGGAAATTGGACGTCCAATTTCAATGGAAATTGCGTGAACCTCGTGGGGCGGAGGTTCAGTGGGGGCGGCGGCAGGCGTAGACGCGGGCTGGGGGGACGTTGCGCCAGACCGTGGACCTGGGCATCACCTCGTCGAAGGTGTCGTGCAGGGCGTCGACGAACGCCTGGGTCGGTGGCCGCCACAGCGTCGTCAGGTAGGTGACGGTGGTGAACACGCCGTCCGCCGACATCACCGAGGCCGCTTCGTGCAGCAGGTCGCGCTGCTTCTGCGGGGGCAGGAGCGTCCACGGGATGCTGCTGATCACCGCGTCGACCTTGTCCACTCCCGCCTCGTCGAGGAGTTTCCGCAGGTGGGTGGCGTCCCCCTCGATCACTTCCAGCCAGGGCTTGGTGCGCTCCAGGTAGCGGACCAGCTTCGGGTCGATCTCGACCGCCAGGTGACGAGCTCCCTCGGAGAGCCTCCGCTGGATCGGCCCGCTAAGCGCGCCGGTGCCCGGTCCGAGTTCGAGAACCGTCGGTGAGCCGCTGCTGGGCACCACTGCGGCCACGGCATCCGCGACGTAGCGGGACGTCGGCAGCACGGCACCCACCGTGGACGGCTGACGAGCTGCGCTGTTGAGGAACGTCCAGTACTCGCGCAGCTTCCTTCGCTTGCTCACGCCTACTCCTACCATCCAGTGGAACGCCGAGACGGTATCCCCTCCACGGGGTGAAGCGTGCAACCGTTGACGGAAAGTCGCAGTGAGGTGGCGCAGCGGAGTCGCGGTGTCGCCCTGCGTGGTCGAAAGTCGTGCGTTTCGGGCCATGATCCGAGCGTGCTGCGGCGCGCGAGCGGGCACCTCGGGGTCATCCCGAGGTGAGTCCCGGATCACAACCCCTGCGGGGTGCCGGTCACTGCAGGGGGCGGCGGCAGATGTAGTGCAGGATCGGCGGCAGGTTGCGCCACGTGGTGTGCGTGAGCACCTCGTCGAAGACGTGCTCCAGGCGGTTGCGGAAGCGGCGGCCGCCGGGGGTCTGGTCGGCAGGCAGGTAGGTGAGCGCGGTGAAGGCGCCCTGCGGGGCGAGGGCCTCCGCGGCCTGGCGCAGGACGTGGTCCTGGGCGCTGCCGGGCATCAGCGACCACGGGATGCTGCTGATCACCGCGTCGACCCGGTCGATGCCGCGCTTGTCCAGCAGGGCCAGCAGGTCGCCCGCGTCGGCGTGCACGACCTCCAGCCACGGCTTGTGCCGGCGCAGGTGCTCGACCATGTCCTCGCCGAGCTCGATGCCGATGTGCCGCGCCCCGTGCGGCAGCCGCGCGTGGATGCCGTTGCTCAGCGACCCAGTGCCGGGGCCCAGCTCGACGACCACGGGGGAGCCGGTCGTGGGCACGACCTGGGCTACGGTCGCTGCGACGGCTGCCGAGGTCGGGGTGGCTGCGCCGACCATCCTGGGGTTGCGCACCGCTGTGTTGAGGAAGGTCCGGTACTCCCCGAACTTGCGGGAGGCGTTCCGGCCGGCCTGGTTCAGCCACGGCGCGGTGCGCGGGTCCTGGTGGTCCTGCTGCGGTGTCACGCTGCTCCTCGGTAATCCCTGGGTCTGGGCCTCGACCGCGGTGTCGTGCGATTGATCGAACGTAATGAGACCCCGAGCGCCCCCGCAAGCGGCGGTGGAGTGGTGCTGGCGCAGCCGTCACCCTAGGGGTGGTGGGGAGTGCCTGGAACCGCGTTGAGCTGCCCCGATGTGAGGCGCGAATCGGCGGCGCGTACGATGGAACATCGGCGCGCTCCTGGCGTCGGTTCGTTGTGCCTGGACATCCCTTCCCGAGTGTGCGGGAGAGGACTTCTTCGGTGTGATCGGACCGGGGTCCGGCGTGCGTCCGTCGCGGGTGCCGGGGCCTCCGGCATCGGCGGCAGGGACTTCGGTCCGAAAACCGTCACCGTCACGAAACGCGGAGGACATGGGCAAGAAAGACGGGGCCATTGAGGTCGAGGGTCGGGTGATCGAGCCACTCCCCAACGCGATGTTCCGCGTCGAGTTGGAGAACGGCCACAAGGTCCTCGCACACATCAGTGGCAAGATGCGCCAGCACTACATCCGCATCCTGCCCGAGGACCGGGTCGTGGTGGAGCTCTCGCCGTACGACCTCTCCCGTGGGCGCATCGTCTACCGCTACAAGTGACCTCCACGGTGTTCGGGTGATCCCGAGCACGCGTTCGAGCAGGAGAGCACGACCGTGAAGGTCCAGCCGAGTGTGAAGCGAATCTGCGACAAGTGCCAGGTCATCCGCCGTCACGGGCGGGTTCTGGTGATCTGCGACAACGCCCGACACAAGCAGCGTCAGGGCTGAGCGCAGCAGTCGCTTAGACAACCAAGGATCTCCCGCCACCTGTCGACCCGAGAGTGGGCCGACTGACCCCCGGGCCAGGCCGGGGCCCCGCCGCGTGCGGGGGTGGGGTGGGAGCAGACCTGGACTGAGAGAAGGAGAAGGAGCCGCATGGCACGGCTCGTCGGAGTCGACCTCCCGCGCGAGAAGCGCATGGAGATCGCGCTCACCTACATCTTCGGAATCGGCAAGACCCGGGCGAAGGAGATCCTCGCCGCCACCGGTGTCTCGGCCGACGCCAAGCCGCGCGACCTCGATGACGAGCAGCTCACCGCGCTGCGCGACTTCATCGAGAACAACTACCGGGTTGAGGGTGACCTCCGCCGCGAGGTCCAGGCCGACATCCGCCGGAAGATCGAGATCGGGTGCTACCAGGGGCTGCGCCACCGCCGCCACCTGCCGTTGCACGGGCAGCGGACCAAGACCAACGCCCGTACCCGCAAGGGCCCGAAGAAGACGGTCGCCGGCAAGAAGAAGGCCAAGAAGTAAGCCTCGCTAGGAGTCAGCTAAAGCTATGCCACCCAAGTCTCGCGCTGGCGCCGTCAAGAAGGTGCGGCGCAAGGAAAAGAAGAACGTCGCTCACGGGCAAGCCCACATCAAGAGCACGTTCAACAACACCATCGTTTCGATCACCGACCCCACCGGTGCGGTGATCAGCTGGGCCTCCGCCGGCCACGTCGGGTTCAAGGGCTCCCGCAAGTCCACCCCGTTCGCCGCGCAGATGGCCGCCGAGAACGCGGCCCGCAAGGCCGCGGAGCACGGCATGAAGAAGGTCGACGTCTTCGTCAAGGGCCCGGGTTCGGGTCGCGAGACGGCGATCCGGTCGCTGCAGGCGGCCGGTCTCGAGGTCGGCACCATCCAGGACGTCACCCCGCAGCCGCACAACGGCTGCCGCCCGCCGAAGCGTCGTCGGGTCTGAGTCGCGGGAAGGAGTAAAGAACTAAGATGGCTCGTTATACCGGTCCCGCGACCCGCAAGTCCCGCCGTCTGAAGGTTGACCTCGTCGGCGGTGACCAGGCGTTCGAGCGCCGTCCGTACCCGCCGGGTCAGCACGGCCGCGCGCGCATCAAGGAAACCGAGTACCTGCTGCAGCTCCAGGAGAAGCAGAAGGCTCGCTTCACCTACGGTGTGCTGGAGAAGCAGTTCCGCAACTACTACGAAGAGGCGAACCGTCGCCCGGGCAAGACCGGTGACAACCTCCTCCAGTTGCTGGAATCGCGCCTGGACAACGTCGTGTACCGCGCCGGCCTGGCCCGCACCCGCCGCATGGCGCGTCAGCTGGTCAGCCACGGTCACTTCCTGGTCAACGGCAAGAAGGTGAACGTCCCCAGCTTCCAGGTCTCGAAGTGGGACATCATCGACGTCAAGCCGAAGGCCATGGGCACCACGCCGTTCATCATCGCCAAGGAGACCCTGGGCGAGCGTCCGGTTCCGGCCTGGCTCCAGGTCGTGCCCTCGAACCTGCGGATCCTGGTGCACCAGCGCCCGGAGCGCGCGCAGATCGACACCCCGGTCACCGAGCAGCTCATCGTCGAGCCGGGAGATGGCGGCCTACTTCGCCCGGATGCGCCCGCAGCTGCGCCGCACCGAGGACTCCGACC
>NZ_JBEOVY010000502.1:0-4194 GCF_040295745.1 Saccharopolyspora sp. NPDC002686 | reverse complement strand
GCCGGTTCCAGCCGGTGCAGGTGCCCGAGCCGAGCGTGTCCGACACCGTGCTGATCCTGCAGGGCCTGCGCGAGAACTACGAGGCGCACCACCAGGTCCGCTACACCGAGGAAGCGGTGCAGGCCGCGGCCCGGCTGTCCGACCAGTACATCAACGACCGGTTCCTGCCGGACAAGGCGATCGACCTGATCGACCAGGCCGGGGCGCGCAAGCGCTTGGCCGCGCTGGCACCGGACGACGCCGACCTGCGCAGCCGCATCGAGCGGCTGGAGCAGCAGAAGGACGACGCGGTCGCCGCGGAGGACTACGAGCGGGCGTCGGCGCTGCGCGACGAGATCAACCAGGCCCGGTCCGGGCTCGGCGACGCCGGGACCACCGGGGAACTGGAGGTCACCGCCGAGGACATCGCCGAGATCGTGGCGCGGGCGACCGGGGTTCCGGTCAGCCGGTTGACCGCCGCGGAGAAGGAGCGGCTGCAGGGCCTCGAGCAGGAGCTGCACGAACGCGTGGTCGGGCAGGACGACGCGGTGCGGGCGCTGGCCCGCGCGGTGCGGCGCTCGCGCAGCGGGCTCGGCGACCCGAACCGCCCGGTGGGCAGCTTCCTGTTCCTCGGGCCGACCGGGGTCGGCAAGACCGAGCTGGCCAAGGCGCTGGCCGAATCGCTGTTCGGCGACGAGCAGCGGATGATCCGGCTGGACATGAGCGAGTTCCAGGAACGGCACACCGCCAGCCGGCTGGTCGGCGCCCCGCCCGGGTACGTCGGCCACGGCGAGGCCGGTGAGCTGACCGAGGCCGTGCGGCGGCACCCGTACTCGGTGGTGCTGCTCGACGAGGTGGAGAAGGCGCACCCGGACGTGTTCAACACGCTGTTGCAGGTGCTCGACGACGGTCGGCTGACCGATGGTCAGGGACGCACCGTGGACTTCAGCAACACGGTGCTGATCATGACCAGCAACCTGGGTTCGGAGGTCATCTCCAGCCCCGGCGGCAAGATCGGCTTCACCGCCACCGACGCCGCACCGGCGCTGGACGAGCGGATCATGCCGCGGCTGCGCGAGGCGTTCCGGCCGGAATTCCTCAACCGCATCAACGAGATCGTGGTGTTCAAGCGGCTCGACGGCGAGCAGCTGCACACGATCACCCGGATGCTGCTGGGGCACACCGTGCGGCGGCTGGGCGAGCTGGGCATCGACGTCGAGTTCGACCAGGCGGCGGTGGCCTGGATCTCCGAGCGCGGCTACCAGCCGGAGTTCGGTGCCCGACCGCTGCGGCGGGCGATCGAGCGCGAGGTCGACGACCGGATCAGCGACCTGATCCTGGACGGCGAGCTCGCCGAGGGAGCCAGGCTGCGGGTCTCGGCCGCCGACGGCGAGCTGACGCTGCAGGTCGACCAGCCGGTCGTGGCCTGACGCCCAGCCGAACGGGGCGGGCACGTGCGACGTGCCCGCCCCGTTCTCGCTCGTCCAGGCGCGCTCACCCGGCCAGGCCCGTCAGGGCAGGACCGACCGCACGGCCTCGGGCGTGCGGGCCACCACGGTGGTCCCGTCGTCGGCGGTGATGATCGGGCGCTGGATGAGCTTCGGGTGCTCGACCATCGCTTCGATCCACCGGTCCCGGTTCTCCGGGTCCTTCGGCCAGGTCTTCATCTCGAGCTCCTTGGCCACCGCCTCGTTCGTCCGGACGATGTCCCAGGGCTCCAGCCCGAGCCGGTCGAGCACTTCGCCCAGCTCCGCCGCGGTGGGCGGTTCGTCCAGGTAGCGGCGCACGGTGTACTCCGCTCCCGCCTCGTCCAGCAAGGACACGGCCGACCGGCATTTCGAACACGCCGGGTTGACCCAGATCTCCATTCCCACTCTCCCCACACGCGGAACCCGATGCGCCGATCTTGCCAGGCCCACGACCAACCTCGACTACCGCACGAGGCACAAAACTGGGCGGGCCGATGGACCCTTCACAGGCGCCACGATCGTTGCAATACTTGTTCAAGGAGGCGGATATCCGTGGAGGCGCCATGCTACCCAGGGACGAGCGTCGCCGCCTGAAGGAGATCGAGAACCAGCTCATGGGCGACGACCCGAAGCTGGCTCGGAGGCTGACCGAAACCAGCACGCTGCGCCGGTTGTGGCTGCAGCTGTCGCCGCGAATGCTGCTGGTCCTGGTGGCGGCGGCGCTGGCTGTCGTGTGCCTCTTCCTCGGCGAGGGCGGCGGCATGTTCCTGTCCGCAGCGCTGGCCTTGATCGCATTCGTCTCCCGGAACTGGCAGATCCGGCTGGAATGAAGCGCGTTCCCGATCTTTGGGAGGATCCCGCGCAGCGTTGACGCTGGCGCGCGGGCATTGCGAGCATCTGCGGTGTGACCGGACGCATTGCGTTGACCTGGCGCTTGCACGTCGATCTTCGACGGCAGGCCAGCTCCGCGTGTCGTCCCCGCTGATCTCCCCGCACTGATCCGCCCCGCTGCCCGGCGCGCCCGTCGCCGCACTGCTCGGGGCCATCTCTTCCTGCCCGCTTCCCGTGAAATCGGAGCAATCGATCGTGCGCCGTCGTGATTTCCTGACCGTGCTCGCCCTCTCCTCGACCGGACTCCTCGCCGCCTGCGGACGATCCGATCCTCAGCAAGCACCGGTTCCCGCACCCGTCAGCCCTCAGCAACTCGCCGCGGTGACGCTGCGCGTCGGTGACCAGAAGGGCAACTCCCGGTCGCTGCTGCGTTCCGCAGGCCTCGACGACTTCCCCTACGCGGTGCAATGGGCCACCTTCCCATCCGGGCCGCCGTTGCTGGAGGCGGTTTCGGCGGACGCCGTGGACATCGGCGGCGTCGGCAACACGCCCCCTCTGTTCGCCGCTGCCGCCAAGGCCAAGATCCGGGTCGTCGCGGCGTCCAAGGGCAACGTCGAGAGCGACGCCCTCGTGGTGCTGCCGGGCTCCCCGCTGCAGCAGGTCGAACAGCTGCGCGGCCGCAAGATCGCAGTGGCCAAGGGAAGTTCCGCGCACGGCCAGATCCTCCTGACGCTGCGCAAAGCCGGACTCACCCCGGACGACGTCGAACTGGTGTACCTGCAGCCCTCCGACGCCATGGGCGCGTTCAAGAACGGCTCGGTGGACGCGTGGGCCATCTGGGACCCCTACTTCTCCCAGATCCAGCTCGAGTCCAACGTCCGGGTGCTCGCCGACGGTCGCGGCACCGCCAACGGCCTGAGCTTCCAGGTCGCAGGACCCGCCGCGCTCGCCGACGCCGGCCGGAACACGGCGATCGCCGACTACCTGGTGCGACTGGCCAAGGCACAGCGATTCGCCGACGCCAACCGCGAGCAGCGCGCGCAAGCGTGGGCCGAGGACACCGGTCTGCCCATCGAGGTCACCCGGCGGGCCACCGAAACCGGACCGGACCTCCCGACACCCCTGGACGCCGAGGTGATCCGCTCCGAGCAGGAGCTCGCCGACGCGTTCGTGGCCGCCAAGGAAATCCCGCGACGATTCGAGTTCGCCGAGTTCGTCGACACCAGGTTCGCCGAACAACTCGCCGCAGTCTGAGCAGACCGGAGCCGAAGATGACCGTCACCACCCACTGGTTCCTGCCCACCCACGGCGACGGCCGGTCCATCGTGGACCGTCCACACGTGACAGCCTCCGGCGCGGACACGCCCCGCCAGCCGGACATCGACTACCTGGCGCAAGTCGCGCAGGCCGCCGAGCACCTCGGGTTCACCGGCATGCTCACACCCACCGGCAGCTGGTGCCAGGACGCCTGGATCACCACCGCTGCGCTGCTGGCCCGCACCCGGCGGATCAAGTTCCTGGTGGCCTTCCGCCCCGGTTCGCTGACCCCGACGCTGGCCGCCCAGCTCGCCGCCACCTACCAGCGGGTGTCCGGCGGCCGTCTGCTGCTCAACATCGTCACCGGTGGTGAATCCACCGAACAGCAGCGCTACGGCGACTGGCTGAACCACGACCAGCGCTACGAGCGCACCGACGAGTTCCTGGCCGTGCTGCGCGGGATCTTCGACGGCGAGCCGGTCGACTTCGACGGCGAGCACTACCAGGTCCGGGGCGCGACCGCCTTCGAAGCGCCCGACCCGCAGCCGCCGCTGTACTTCGGCGGCTCCTCCGACGCCGCGCTACCGGTCGCCGCCCGACGCGCGGACGTGCACCTGACCTGGGGCGAACCGCCGGATGCCGTGGCGCGGAAGGTGAA